>NZ_JBFHGM010000391.1:0-3544 GCF_041583095.1 Draconibacterium sp. | reverse complement strand
AGTTGAGAAGAGTAAATCTCCGGCTTTAGATTCATGCCCACAACGTCGTGGAGTATGTGTTCGTGTTTATACCACTACACCAAAGAAACCAAACTCGGCAATGCGTAAAGTTGCAAGGGTTAGGTTAACCAATGGTAAAGAGGTGAATGCTTACATTCCTGGTGAAGGCCACAACCTTCAGGAGCACTCAATCGTGCTTGTTCGCGGAGGTAGAGTAAAAGACCTTCCGGGTGTACGTTATCACTTAATTCGCGGTGCGCTGGATACTGCGGGTGTTGAAGGACGTTTACAACGTCGTTCGAAATATGGTGCGAAAAGACCGAAAAAATAAGAAAGTAAAAAAGAGTAATTAACTACGTTATTTGCAGTGGTTTGGTTGAGTAAGGGATTCTCTCTATTGTCTTCCGGAGATGAACTGAAGACCGCCTTAGGGCAGCCGATTTGAATAACACTAAAAAGTTTTAAAATGAGAAAGTCGAAACCAAAGAAGAGGATCCTTTTACCGGATCCAAAATTCAACGACACTTTAGTAACAAGGTTTGTAAACGACCTTATGGTTGATGGTAAAAAATCAACAGCATATTCTGTGTTTTACGAAGCTATGGATATGGTAGAAAAACGCATGAAAGATGCAGAACAATCACCTCTTGAAGTTTGGAAAAAAGCATTGGAGAACATCACTCCGAATGTTGAGGTTAAGAGTCGCCGTGTAGGTGGTGCTACTTTCCAGGTTCCGATGGAAGTTCGTCCGGAAAGAAAAACCGCTATCAGTATCAAAAACATGATTTTGTTTGCCCGTAAACGTTCGGGAAGATCTATGGCTGATAAATTGTCTGCTGAGATCATCGCTGCTTTCAACGAAGAAGGTGGAGCTTACAAGAGAAAAGAAGATACGCACAGAATGGCCGAAGCTAACCGTGCATTCGCACACTTCAGATTCTAGAATAGTTTAGTAAAATTGGTAATAGAAAATAGGTTTAAAAAATGGCTAAACAAGATCTGAAATATACCAGAAACATTGGTATTATGGCGCACATCGACGCCGGAAAAACCACTGTAACAGAGCGTATTCTGTTTTATACAGGGTTGACTCACCGTATTGGTGAGGTGCACGATGGTGCTGCTACCATGGACTGGATGGAGCAAGAGCAGGAAAGAGGTATTACAATTACTTCGGCTGCAACTACTACATTCTGGAAACACAATGATATTGAGCACAAAGTAAATATTATTGATACTCCGGGACACGTTGACTTCACTGTTGAGGTTGAACGTTCGCTGAGAATTTTGGACGGAACTGTAGCGTTATTCTGTGCCGTTGGTGGTGTAGAAGCTCAGTCTGAAACAGTATGGCGTCAGGCCGAAAAATACGGCGTTCCCCGTATTGCATTCGTAAACAAAATGGACCGTCAGGGTGCCGATTTCTTTAACGTTTACAACGAGATTAAAGAAAAATTAGGTGCTAACCCGGTGCCAATGCAAATTCCTATTGGATCAGAAGAAAGTTTCGAAGGGGTAATCGACCTTGTAGAAATGAAAGCTATCCGTTGGGAAGACGACGGCGCAATGGGAACAAAGTATGTTCTTGATGAAATTCCTGCTGATTTAGTTGAACAAGCTGAAGAGTGGAAAGAAAACTTAGTTGAATCGGTAGCAGAAGTAGATGACGCGATTTTAGAGCGTTACTTCGAGGATCCGGATTCAATTACGAAAGAAGAGATGTTGGCTGTTATCCGTAAAGCAACTTTGGAAGGAGTAATCATTCCAATGATGTGTGGATCAGCATTTAAAAATAAAGGTGTTCAGCGTTTGTTGGATGCTGTTTGTGAGTTCTTACCATCGCCGCTTGATAAAGAGGAAATTACTGGTAAAAACCCGTTAACTGACGCTGATGTTGTTCGTCACCCTGATGCAGATGAGCCTTTGGCTGCATTGGCATTTAAAATCGCTACCGACCCATTCGTCGGTCGTTTGGCATTTATTCGTGTGTACTCAGGTACACTGAATGCCGGTGATACTGTTTACAACTCACGTACAGGTAAAAAGGAGCGTATCTCGCGTTTATTCCAGATGCACTCTAACAAACAGAATCCAAAAGACTCTATTTCAGCAGGAGATATTTGTGCTGCGGTAGGTTTTAAAGATATCCGTACAGGTGATACGCTGGGTGATATTAAAAATCCGGTTGTTCTGGAAAGCATGGACTTCCCTGAGCCGGTAATTGGTATTGCAATTGAGCCTAAGTCGCAAAAAGACGTTGACAAACTTGGAAACGGATTGGCGAAACTGGCTGAAGAAGATCCTACATTCGTTGTAAATACCGACGAAGATTCAGGTCAGACTGTAATCCGTGGTATGGGTGAGCTTCACCTCGAAATTTTGATCGATCGTTTGAAACGTGAGTTCAAAGTTGAATGTAACCAGGGAGCACCACAGGTTGCCTATAAAGAAGCAATTACCGAATCTGTTGAATTACGTGAAGTATTCAAGAAACAGACTGGTGGTCGTGGTAAATTTGCCGATGTTATTGTAAAAGTAGAACCTGCTGAAGAAGGAAAAGATGGTTTGGAGTTTATCGATGCTGTAAAAGGTGGACGTATTCCTCGCGAATTTATCCCTTCAGTTGAAAAAGGTTTTAAAGATGCATTGTCAAATGGTCCGTTGGCAGGTTTCCCTGTCGACAGCTTGAAAGTAACATTGCTCGACGGTTCGTTCCACCCTGTGGATTCAGACCAGTTATCGTTCGAGATTTGTGCTCGTCAGGCATTTAAAAGTGCAGCATCAAAAGCTAAACCTGCGCTTCTTGAGCCAATTATGAATGTTGAGATTGTTACTCCTGAAGAGTACATGGGTGATATTATTGCCGACCTCAACCGTCGTCGTGGCGAAGTTGCAAGCATGGATAGCAAGGGTAACGCAAAAGTAATCGAAGCAAAAGTTCCACTGTCAGAACAATTTGGTTACGTAACAGTATTGCGTACACTTTCTTCGGGTCGTGCTACTTCATCAATGGAATTTAGCCATTATGCAGAAGTTCCACGTAGCCTTGCTGAGAAAGTATTGGCAGATTGTAATGGAAAAGTTGATTTATTAAAATAATTTATAACAATTTTCTCTTATGAGTCAAAAGATCAGGATTAAGCTTAAATCGTACGATCACAACTTGGTAGACAAGTCGGCTGAGAAAATCGTTAAAACAGTAAAAACTACTGGTGCTGTAGTAAGTGGTCCTATTCCACTTCCTACTCACCGCAGAGTTTTCACTGTTTTACGTTCAACCTTCGTAAATAAAAAATCGAGGGAGCAATTTCAGTTGTCATCTTACAAACGTTTGATCGACATTTACAGCTCAACCGCTAAAACAATCGACGCACTAATGAAGCTGGAGCTTCCAAGTGGCGTTGAAGTAGAAATTAAAGTTTGATAATTTAAAGTAGTCGAAAAAAATGGCTGGTATTATTGGAAAAAAAATCGGAATGACATCCGTATTCAGTGTTGAGGGGAAAAATATCCCATGCACTGTGATTGAGGCCGGACCTTGTGT
>NZ_JBFHGM010000390.1:0-3565 GCF_041583095.1 Draconibacterium sp. | reverse complement strand
CCCGATAAACTGTCGCTGTAACCCGGTCCGCCGGTAAAAATTACCTCGTAGCTGGTCACCAGGAAAAGCACAATAATTCCCAGGGCAATGGGCAGATCGATGCTGATGTTCTTTTTCATCAGGTTTTTAATGGCCGATATGTAGTAGTCGCTGCCACTGTAAAAAGCCACAGGAATGACCAAAATATAACTGAGAATACTAAACAACGATTGCAGTTTATCACTCAATGGTTCGCCGTTAAAATAAGCCGGCAAACTGTAGGTCATAACATTAACAAAAACAAACCCCGCAACTCCAATTTTGTACAAAAGTTTTTTGTACGATTTGTCGTCTTTTTTGTCGCTTAAACTTTGCGACAGATCGGGGATGTAATGAATGGATGCCAGCAACTCAACCACTTGCCGCAGCGAAATTTCCTTTTCGTCGAAAGTTATGTCTACCTCTTTGCGGGTAAAATTTACAAACGAATGGCGGATTCCCTTGTGCAGTTTATGCAGATGCTCGAGCAACCAAATACAAGAGGCGCAGTGGATAACGGGCACATAAAATTTTACTTTCGATATGCTGCCTTCAGAAAACGAGATCAGCTTTTCCTTTACTTCATCGTTATCAAGAAAAGCATATTTATTGCCGAATTCGGTGGTGGTCTCCACCTTTATTCCCGGAGTTTCTTCCAGTTTGTAGTAGTTGTAAAGTTTGTTTTCGTTTAGCAGCTGGTAAACCGTTTTGCAACCGGTGCAACAAAAATTCAGTTCGTTCCACACCACGGGGTTACTTCCGCAATCGGCACCACAATGTACACAGTTATTCTCCTCCTTTTTCGCCATTTCCCAACGTCCGTTTTTACTAATCTACTTTACAGCAATCTCCTTTTGTTTCAGTATGCATTGAAGCACTTTCTTTTTCCAGACTTTTTTCAAATTTCTGCTCAATTTTCTGTTTTGGCGGACTTAAATAGGGGATGCCCAAACTTAATCCGCGCAATACAAACAGAATTCCAACCACAACAACCAGTACAGGAATTAATTTGTTGATTCTTTTTCGTACCGCTAAACTCAGTACGTTTCCTGCCAGCGAGATGGCCAGCAGCATGGGGATAGTTCCCAAACCAAACAGGATCATATACAGCGATCCTTCTGCAACGCCGCCCGTACCAATGGCTCCGGCAATGGCCATATAAACCAAGCCACACGGAAGTAAACCATTAAGCATGCCGATAAAAAACAGACTTTGAAAAGAGCGGATCGAGAACATTTCACCGATTTTCTTTTTCAGTTTACCCACTGCCGAAAACCAGCTTTTATCCATCTTGTACTGATTTTTAAACAATGTGGGAAACAGCACCGAAATGATCATCAAAGCTCCCATAATCACCGATACTTTTTGCTGAAATCCGATGAGTTGAAGTCCCTGCCCGAGAAGCCCGAAAATTGCTCCCATCATTCCGTAGGTTAAGGTGCGCCCCAGGTTATAAAGGGTTCCTCCGAATATTTTTTGTGGAACAGTGTTGCCATGTAGTGGCAAAGCAATGGCAATTGGTCCACACATTCCGGCGCAGTGAAAACTGCCCATCAATCCTAAAATAAGTGCTGATATAAATATGGTCATGCCGCTATCGATTTGAACAAAAGGTTGTAATTGATTTAAAGGTAGTAAATTTACTGAATATTTACCGGGCGGTCGATTTCATAACGTAAACCGTTGGTGTACCATGTGAATTTTAGAATGTACCGGCCGGCTATCAGCTCGGTTTTTGGGAATTGGATTAAACTGTTTCCCGCTAAAATTTCGTGCCTGATATCTTTTGTGTAATCCGACGGGCGATACAATTGCATATTGCCGGAATCGATTTTTGTCGCCAGTTCATTTTGAATGTTAATTACCAATGCTTCGTTGTTCAGGTTCACGTCAAACAACCGTGCAAACGGTTTCGAGCGGGCATTTACATTCATCTGTTCGGTGTGATCAACACCTTTTTCGTAATAATTTTTATGCACCAGGTTTACCGGTTGGCGCACTGCAAATACAATAAAAACAGCCGATCCGGCTAAAAACAACGCCAGAAAAAGAAATATCCCTGTTCCCCAATTAAACTTCATTTGTTTTCTTTTTTATTATTCCTGTTTCTTCTCTATTTTTTTACTGAAAAACTGAGACCGTCAACTGTCAGCTTTTTTATGGCCCTACAAAACTGGCTTTATAGGTTTCAATTAATTCATTATTGCTGAAAACACCAAACTCAACCTCGGTTTTGTCACTCGTAACTTCGCTTTTTGGCAAGAAAAGAATAAATGTTGATTCGTACATATCCTGATCTTTCAAAATTATCGTGTTTCCGGCCATCTGAATTTTGCCATCATGAGAAATAACACGCAATTCAAGCGGAAGTTCGTCGTGTGTTTTATTTACTATTTTAATGTTGTAAACGTTCGAAAAGGTTATGTCCTGTTCCTGGTAAAGTAAGCCCGGTGAGCGTAAAATAGTCGTTTCCAGTACCGGCCTCGAAAACAGTGTGTAAACAAAAAACGAGAAAATAAGTAGAAGCACAACCGAATAGGCCCGGTTACGTGCATTCCATATCGAATTTTGCTGACCTTTGATTTGCGCTTCAGAAGCGTAACGAATTAAGCCCGGAGGTTTGCCGGTAACATGCATAATTTTGTTACACTGATCGATACAGGCTGTGCAGTTAATACATTCCAGCTGCGAGCCGTTGCGAATATCGATACCCGTTGGGCACACAGAAATACACTGTTTACAATCGGTACAATCACCATCGCCGTGCCCGCCACGAGGTTCGCCCCGCACATAATCGTAAGTAACAGCTATTGATTTCGAGTCGAGCAAGACACCCTGCATACGTCCGTAAGGACAGACCATAGTGCAAATTTGCTCGCGGAAAAACGAATACACCCAATAAAAGAATGCCGAAACCAGCAGCATAACCAAAAAACCTGAAATGTTTTGACTGATCGGTTCCCGTATCATTTCAAGCCAACGATCGCTACCAATAAACCACATCAGAAAAACATTGGTCATGGCAACCGAGATAATAATGAAAATACCGTGTTTCAGCGTTTTCTTAACGATTTTTTTTGTGGTCCACGGACTGTTGTCGAGTTTATGGCGCTCGCGGTAATCACCTTCAATCAGGTATTCAATTTTGCGAAACACCATTTCCAGAAATATGGTTTGCGGGCAAGTCCAGCCGCACCACAACCGGCCAAAAGTTACAGTAAACAACACCACAAAAAGAACAAACGAGAGCATTAAAAGTGCCAGAATAAAAGTGTCCTGTGCCCAAAAAATGGCTCCGAAAATGATAAATTTCCGGTGGGCAATATCAAGTAAAATCAGTGGATTGCCGTTTACCCGAATAAATGGTACTCCAACCCAGAACAACAATAAAATGTAGCTAACGATGGTACGCCGGGTAAACCATTTCCCCGAAGGCTTTTTGGCATATATCCATTTTCGTCCTCCCCGCTCGTTCCAGTTTATGGGGTAGTCTCTGAAGTCGAGTTTTTGATTTACCATATGTTCAATTTGCAGATAAAAAAGATGG
>NZ_JBFHGM010000389.1:0-3620 GCF_041583095.1 Draconibacterium sp. | reverse complement strand
CTTTTCGGGGGGGGGGGCCTACCAACAAATCATTGGCCAGCGTGTTGTTTTTAATCTGCTTTGTTGTGCGGTCGAATTCAATTTTAGTATTTAAATGTTGGGCAATCGTTCCCAACACAAATACCTGGCTCAGCGGTGCCGAAATCTCGAACGGCGATCGGGTCTTTTCCTCACCCCTACATGCTAACACAAAGTTTTCGAAATGATTGGAAGGACTCTCAGGCACCTTGGGTAAATGTGTCATTACCTGCTCTGCTTTTTCTGAAGGTAAAATAGATAAGGTACTTCCATGTGAACCGCCTTTAAAAGTCAGCTCTTTACCGTAAATAATCTTCCCGGGATTCAGCTTTCTTTTTTCTATCTGGCCGGTACTTGCTGCCGGAATATTATCAGCAAGTTCAGATGTGCCATAGTTCTCCGGAAGTTCGGGCTGATTATTAATACCATCGTACCACGATATGGTTAATGGAGGCATCTCGTTTCGTTCCGGGAACTTAAAATCGAGTGTTGTGGCTTGCGGATAAAACAGCGGGTTGTGTCCTTCGATTTTTACAGGGTCCACTTCGTAAGGCAATCCAAGATCGAGAAATTCGTGAACAGTATCAATAATGTGTGCGCCCCAGTCGCCCAATGCACCCATTCCAAAGTCGTACCAGCAGCGCCACTGGCCATTAATGTAATCGTGGTTATATTCATGAAACTGTGCCGTGCCTAGCCAGGTATCCCAATCCAGTGTTTTGGGTACTGGTTCTCCTTTGGGGAAAGAAATCATTCCGGTATCCCAGCCATGCCACCTTCTGCTGTTATTCATGTGTGCTACTACTTTAGTCACATCTTTAATAATTCCGTTTTCGACCCAGGTTTTAAACTGAAAATAATTTCCTTCAGAATGTCCCTGGTTGCCCATTTGCGTTACAACTTTATATTTTTTAGCGGCATTCATCAGCAACTCCG
This sequence comes from Draconibacterium sp., assembly GCF_041583095.1. Classification (NCBI taxonomy): domain Bacteria; kingdom Pseudomonadati; phylum Bacteroidota; class Bacteroidia; order Marinilabiliales; family Prolixibacteraceae; genus Draconibacterium; species Draconibacterium sp. The sequence continues at coordinate 2,666 of NZ_JBFHGM010000389.1, read as the reverse complement.
ATTCCTGAAAAGTGCGGGTCAATGGTTTTTCAACATAAACGTGCTTCCCCAGCGACATTGCCAAAATGGTTATCGGGAAATGCGAAAAATCGGGTGTTCCCACTACTACCGCATCAATCGACTTGTTCATCTTGTCGAACATCACCCTGAAATCCTTAAATTGCTCTGCCTTCGGATATGTTTTCATCGATTCGGAAGTATGCTTTGCCCCCATGTCGGTATCGCACATGGCTACATTGTTTACCATTCCGGTTTGCATAATTTCCCGAAGAATCTGACCTCCCCGGTTTCCAATTCCACAGAATGCCACATTTACTTTATCACTGGGCATAATACGACCAGGCCGGCCAAATACGACATGTCCCGGAACAATGGTTAGCGCACCAACTCCAAGTGCAGCATTTTTAATAAATGTTCTCCTGTTATTATTTTTTGTTTCGCTCATTTTAATCACATTTTACGAGAAGTTATTGATCGGTTGAATATTGAAATTAGTCCAATGGTTTGATTTTTATGTTTCGAAACCAAACTTCGTCACCATGGTCTTGCAATAGAATGTGTCCTTCTTCAAAATTTCCAAAATTATCCCATTGCTGGTATTTACTGTAGTTCACCAACGCCTGCCATTCCTGTGTATTTCTTTCGTATTCCACCACTTTTATTCCGTTCAGATAGTGCACCACATTATTTCCGTTAACTTCAATCCGCGCCCTGTTCCACGAACCAATACCGTTAAAACGTTTGTCTCTCAGATTTTTATCATAAAAACTACCGTTGGCAGGAATAAGGTCATATAGAGAACCCAATGTTCGATTTCCCAAAACTCCTTTTTTTGCATCGGGATGCTTCTTGTCGTCGAGGATTTGGAATTCGCAACCAATGGCAGAGCCTTCTCCCTTGTTCAGGTTACCCTGTACAAAATATTTAATTCCACTGTTGGCTCCTTCAGTCAGATTAAAATCTACCTCCAGAACAAAGTTTTTATAACGATCAACTGTAACAATATCGCCACCATTTCCCGACTCAGCGCCATCGGCACTTTCAACAACCAGAATGCCATCTTCAATGTGCCAACCCTTTTCAGGAAAATTTTCCAATTTCACACCACGCCAGCCTTTTGTGGATTTTCCATCCCAAAGTAATTTCCAGCCTTCTTTCTGTTCTCGTTCCGTAAGGGAGTTTTTCAGGTAACTAACCTCTGTCACTTCCTGTGGCATTTCCATTCGGTTTTCTTCCAGGTTATCCGTCATTATACGAATGTTTCTCCATCGAATTTCTTTCCCGGCCAGGGTTGTGTTTTTCCCGATTGAATGCACTTGTAAGCCAATAAATCCTTGTGCTGTCAGGTCGTCAACCAGGTTGGTTACCGGAATACCGTTGAGCCATGTACGGATTGAATTACCGATTGCTTCAACACGATAACTATTCCATTGTCCTTTTTTGAATGCATTTTTTGCCGATTTGTTATATTCAAGCGGATATAACCAACCTCGTCGTGCTTCATCGTATATACCGGCCGACCAGGCGCGTTCGGAATCATCACATTCAACCTGGTAACCGTGTACCCGACCATTACGATATTCGGGCAGGCTATTACTTCGGATTTGTACTCCGGAATTCAGTCCTTCATTCATTTTCATTTCGTATTCCAAAATAAAATCACCGTAATACTTTTCGGTTACTAAAAAAGTATTAGGTGTTCCCATCTCACTGGTCCCGATTATCTCCCCATTTTCAACCTTGTATTTGGCAGTACCATTTAACACTGTCCACCCCTTTAGGTTTTTACCATTGAAAAGTTGTTTCCAATTCTCGTTATTTTCTGGCATTGTCCAACTCATCAATACAATCAGCACGATTAATGCTGAGAACGTTAGTTTCATATAATTCTTCATTTTTGGAATTTTGTTTTATAGTTTTATAAATCGTTGTTTTATAATTGATAGATCTTGTTTGAATATTTAAATTAAATGACCATTTCCGATAATTCAGATTAAGAACCTGAGTTTATAAGTTATCGTGCCAAAGCTAATAAGAACTTTAAATTCAGATATGGAATATCTTTTCGGTGTTATGCAGTATTTAACCAGGACCATATAGCTGTAAATATCACACTTTTACAGATTCACAAAATTTACTTGGTGAGGCTCCAAATTGTTTCTTAAAACATTTGCTAAAGTACAATGCATCGTTGTAACCCACTTTGTAGGCCACCTCCGAAACACTTAGCTCGGTTTCGGATAGCATTTGGGCAGCTTTTTTTAAGCGAAATGTTTGAACAAAATCAGTGGGTGAAGTGCCTACAATATTTTTAAGTTTTCGATACAGGTACGAATAACTAACACCGAGCTCCTGGCACAACATATCTTTATTCAGTTCCGGGTTATCAATATGCTTTTCAACAAATACAATTATATTTTGTACCAGGTCTTCATCTGGTTTCGAGAGTGTTAATTTCTCAGGAGTAATGGAAAAATCGTTCTTAAACCTACTTTTTAATTTTTCAAGATTATTTAAAATATTTCGAACACGAATTTTTAGCAACTCTGGTTCAAATGGTTTGGTTATATAATCGTCTGCACCTGTTTTATAACCTACCAATTTGTTCTCTACCGAGGCAAGAGCAGTCATTAGAATAACCGGAATATGACTAATTTCTGGTGTAG
>NZ_JBFHGM010000388.1:0-3647 GCF_041583095.1 Draconibacterium sp. | reverse complement strand
GTTGGCAATAACAAAAGAATGTGCATTCCCGGTTTCAAGGATCTGTTTGGAGACTTCCATTAGCTTTGCCAATCTCCGTTCTTTAGTTTTTGTAAATTCCGACATCGAGCTCTATTTGATAAAAAACACCCAAAATTCTTCTTCTGCCTTTTGATTCAGCCAATGCTTGTAATCCATGCTCAACGATTTGTCGATCAATGGTGCCGGAATAAAAGGTGCTATAACTTTCAGAATCTCCCGCTCATTCAGTTTTTTAATGGCCGACAGAACTTCATGAACCGGTTGTTCTCCGGCATTCAACATCTCCCGGATGTCAATAGTTTCCACTATATTGTCTTCGTTAAACCATTCCGGTTGTTCTGTTTTATACTGAATACTTTCATCGCTGTCAGCATCTACCTGAGTCTGGCCAACTTCGTTTCTCAATTCATTAATCAGATCCTCCACTTTCACCCCCCCAATAGTAGCTGCCTGGCTTAAAGTTGTAATCTTGGTAATGGTTTTTCGTAAAACCGGATTCCGAAGTTTCTTAAAAGGCGGTGCCGCACGAATCAGCACATCTTCAAGCTGTGGATAGGCTTCCAGCAAATCGAATATTTTCGTTTTTGGTGTAATGATCAGTTTTTCCATCTCCTATTCATTTTCATCGGTATATGATAAGATCCTGCGCTCGCCCTCCAGGCTTCTGTTTTCAGAAAGATCCTGCGAGACTTCCAGAGTACCCAGGTATTTGCCATCCTCGTCGCGCAATGCGAAGTATTCAATTTTAATGAATTTGCCTTTCATTTGTATCCAGAAAGGTGCGTGCGAAGCTTTTCCTGACTTAAAGTCTTCAATTATCTTCTCAACAATATGTGTACTTCCCGGAGGATGACACAAACGTACATCGCGGTTAATTATGGATCGGCTGCGGGCAAAAATTCGTTCTTTTCCCTGCGTAAAATATTTCACTTTATCGTTTCTGTCCACAAAAGTCATATCGAAGGGAACCGAATTCAAAATGGCTTTAATTTCCTCCGCCGAAAAACTCCCCGATGGCAACTGAATATTTCCATCGGAATTAACATTACTTTCAGTAGCTTCGTCAGTGAGTCCCTCGGGTTTCCACTCTACTTTTGGGTCATAGAGCGAAAAGCCGTATTCCAGTGTTTGTTTATGAATATTCCACCAATCTTCGGTAGTAAGCACATCCATAGCCATGGGAAACAAAATTTCTTCTTCCTTTTGAATCATATCAACCAATCCCTGCAGCGCCACATAAAACAATATTTCGAGTGCATCAAAAAGATCTTCGAATTTAAGTTCCGGAGTTTTCAGAATAGTAATACAGGCTTTCAGTTGTTCTCTGATTTCATCGTGTTTACCCCACATTACCTTTGGTGGCCCCGTGATTTCATTTTTTTCGAGATAAGGAAATACCAAATACTCTTTTCGCTGATAGTGCTTATCAACGTCCATCAGTTGGTTAAAAAGGCTTTCAAGTTGCTGCGCATAAGTTTTAAATTCAGTTTTATCCACATTCGGCAACTCATCGAGCTGGTGTTTCGCCTGTTCAGCCACCTTCCGTAACTCAACATTCTCCTGCTGAAACACATCAACAGGGTGTCCTTCAGGAATGGTCTTTGCCCCCGACAAATCAACATTCCCTTCAAGAACAGAACCGTGTACATCACAAAGTTTCAGAACTTCCTCTTCCGGTAAGCCTTCCTGCATGAGTTCCTGCTCAACTTCTACGACTTCGCCGTATGGAATATTTTTTAGTGATTCCACCAGTTCTTTCCGAACACTATCAGCCGATTCTCCCTGATGCAGTTTTAAAATCAATTGCTTCAGTTGTTCCTTTCTGTACTTCGAATTGTTAATTAGTTCACTCATATAATTTTGAGATTAGATGTATATTAAATTTAGGAAATATTAAATAAATCCTTACTACGGAATTTGATGATTCTTAGTTTTTGTAACAATTCCGGCAAACTCAGTCGCCTGATATAAACATGCATATTCGCACTTTTGTTCCTGGTTTCTCTTGGTAGGCTACAGATTAAGGGATCTGCATTAGCTATTGCTGCCATGAAGAATAACATAACTTTTGTTACTAATTCATACGAAATTTACTGTGTTTTTATCCATACTAGTGATTATAACTTATCCATTGTATAATTCGATATCAATTATCAGCAACTTAACACTTAAGATCAATTATTTCCGATTTTTATAGAACGTACCACCAAGAACTAAAGCGGCCGAAATAATCATTAAATTTTTAATGATATATTGTCCTTCTAAAGTTGGCATTAAAAAATTCCCATTTTGATATGTAACTTGAGGTAATAAAAACAAAGGCATAAAAGTTCCAAACATTTGTAGAAAAAGCAATGCAATCGCAATTTTTGTGGTTTTTTTGAAAAGGAAAGTAACTCCAATAATAACTTCCCAACACCCAATCACAATTAACCAAAAAGCGGGAGTACCAATTGGCAACCAAACCACAGTTGCTTTTAATAAACCTTCAGCTGATGATAAACCCAATGTCTTCAATACACCAAACCATATAAATATTATTCCAAATGAGATTCGAATGGCAGGAATACTCCATGCACTCATCCATTTCGCTATATTCTTGTCAAATTGAACAATTTCTTCTTTCATGATAACTATTTGGTTAATTCAGGTGTTGTACTAATAACAATTCCAGTAACTTAAATTTCGAATCCTTATCGCCTTCTGTTCTTGTGAAAAAATTTTACTGCATAATGTGTTGACGGTGCTGTATTTAAATACATGAATTCAATACTTAGTTATTGCAGTTTTCCATTTCTACAATATGGTACCCTGCACTATTTAGGTCCGCGAGCATATTGTCGTTCGCTTTTTCTATGTGGCAGAACTTGCATTCTTTTGATGTAAGTTCTGCCGATTTAATATTCTTTTCTTTAAGATATTCCATACCATAAGTGTATATCATCTCTTCATTCTTCATATCCTCAGGCACAATGATGTCAAAATGCATCTTTTCGCCATCTGCACGTTTTACGTATGTATCCCAAACAGCTACTTTCATTTTTCTACTTCAATTTTAATTATTCCTGTGGGGCAATTCTCAACAGCTTCCTTTATTTCGCCCTCATACTTATCATAATCAAGCCCCGGTACTACAATCATTTTTTCGAAGACTTTAAATACCTGTGGGGCAAAAGCATGGCAAATCTTGCAAGCAATACATGTATTTACGGTATCATCTCTCCATACTCTTTTTATACCCATAATCAATCATCATAACCTGCCTGACAGGATAAACAAGCATTCGCATAAGCCTCATACGCGTCATATGCAGGACCGATCTTCCCGTTAATGGTAATTATCCGATCTAATCTTACATTCTTGTCATTCACGATCTCCATAAATTCTCCATGGTCCTTTTTATCAATTCCTTTGAAGCTTCCGTTTGACTCTTCCAGTATTTGATCCACTCCAAAATAAATAACCCTGACATCTCGATGAAGTAGGAGTTCCATCACGTCATAAAAGTCTGGGCTAACAGGCAAATACTTAGCCAATGTTTCCATATCTTAAGTTTTTATACATTCTTTTATAATCGTATCTACATGTATCTGTGTTGTATTCAGAAAAGGAATATCAAGATATCT
>NZ_JBFHGM010000387.1:0-3649 GCF_041583095.1 Draconibacterium sp. | reverse complement strand
GATGATGCTTATCGTTCGTTTCATTCTAAAAAGTGGGTACCTTCCGAAAATCCGAAAACGATTGCCGATGGTCTTTTGACTTCTCTTGGAGAAAGAAACTTTGCAATCATACTGGAAAAAGTTGATGGTATCGTAACCGTTTCGGAAGAAAGTATTGTGGAAGCTATGCGTATGATCTGGGAGCGTATGAAAATTATTATTGAACCTTCGTCGGCAGTTCCGCTGGCAGCTATTCTTGAAAAGAAAGTGGATGTGCAGGGCAAAAAAGTGGGTATTATTCTTTCGGGTGGAAACCTTGACTTGGGGAAATTGCCGTTTTAGCAGGTGATGGTCTCACTTCAAGTGAGGCTATCACTAAGACAAGTTCAGGAGTTACAGATTGAATATCCAATAATAAGTCTTCAGAGTTCAGATTTGCGAGTCACGGACACGAGTCAACGAGCTTCAAGAATCCAGTATCGAGAATCCAGCATCCTCCTCTTAGTACAGCTATCAAGCATCCAGCATCGAATAACCAATATCCAACGATCAAGTATCAATAATTTAGTATCCAGAATCCAGTATCCAGTTCCCAGTCTCAAAACATCGGACTAATAATATGCGCCAGCGATTCACGAATCTTATCAAATAGAGGTCGTTTGCGCCATTCCCGGTATCGTACCTCGCGACAGTATTGTAAATCGGTTAAAAAGTGTTGTTCCAGTTCTTTGGTAAATTCTTTTTGGTAGATAAAGGCATTGGCTTCAAAATTGGTTTCGAAACTTCGGAAATCGAAATTACTTGTTCCAATGCTCGCTATACAATCGTCAACCAACAGGTATTTACTGTGAATAAAACCTTTCTGGTAAAGATAAATGCGCACTCCGGCTTCCAGTAACTCTTCTACATACGAAAACGAACACCATCTTGAGAGCGAAGCATCCGATTTTTCAGGAATAATAATGCGCACATCAACCTGACTTAGCGCTGCTGTTTTAAGTGCCGTTTTTAATTCCGGTGGCGGCATCAGGTAGGGCGTAACAATATGAATTCTTTTTCGTGCTGTAGTAATGGCAGCAAAAAAGCCCTGTTCAATACTTTTCCAGCTGTAATCGGGGCCACTGGCCGAAACCTGTACCGGAACACCCGGAGCATCGGAAAGAGGAGGGAAGTATTTATAGCCGTATAGATTTTGTTTGGTAATAAAATACCAGTCGGCCGCAAAAATTACCTGCAGGGTGGTTGCTGCATCGCCACCAATTTGCAGGTGTGTGTCGCGCCAGTGCCCAAGGCCTTTCATGCCTTCAATGTAGCGGTCGGCAATGTTTATACCGCCAATAAAGCCCGTTTTCCCATCAATAACAATAATCTTTCGGTGGTTCCGGTAATTTACCCGCGAGGTAAACCGGGGAAAACGAACTTCCATAAAAGGGTAGATCTCTATGCCATTAGCCTGCAATTCGCGAAAAAACTGCCGGGTCAGTCCCCAGCTGCCCACATCGTCAACAATAATGCGTACTTCAACGCCTTCCTTTCGTTTTTTAATCAGAATATCCTTTAGCTTATTGCCAATATTGTCATCGGCAAAAATGTAATATTCCAGGTGGATATGGTGCCTGGCTTTTTCAATAGCCTCAATAATTTTATCAAATGTTTGCTGCCCGTCAACCAGCAAATGCAGTTTGTTCCCCGTGGTAAGCAACGAATCGGAGTTATTAAGTAAAAGCCGGATAAGCGGTGCCTGGTGGTGTAATCCGGCCAACGAAATAAGTTTGTTTTGTTCGATGTTTTTTAGCTGCTCGGCGCTCAGGCGGCGCATGGCTCTAAGGCTTTTTATTCCACGCCGCGAAAACATTTTTCGTTTGCGGTACTCCTGCCCGAAAACAAGGTAAAAGATCATTCCAAAAATGGGGATCAGAATCAGGACTAATATCCAGGCGGCTGTTTTAAATGGCGATCGTTTTTCTAAAATGATCATCAGGGCAACGGGAATTGCCGTAATAAGAAAGATCAGATAAAACCAGTTCCAGAATTCACTCCAATCAGACATATTTTGTTTATTTGTACTCGTAAATTTCTAAATTTATTTGAGTAAAAACAATATTTGCTTCATATTCGTAGTTAAAGGTAGCGATGATGAAAACAAAATACATATTACTGTGGATATTCGTTGGGGGAGCCGTGTTTTTGTATGCCTGTTCGGGTGCAAAACAAGTTGCTGAAAGCCAGAATTCAAGTGTTGAGGTAACGGGCAAAGACAGTATAGAGTATGATGTGGAAACATTTAATGCGAATTTCGATATTTGGTATCAGCGGCAAAATTCACCGGCCAGCTATCGGTCGCAAGCGTACTACGAAAACTGGAACCGGCAATATGTAAGTGCATGGAATGCAAAATGTGCATCGCCGTCGCCAAACTGGAATTTTGAACCTGTTGTTGGTTACGAGCCGACCGAGGATTACGGTTTTGAGATGAACCACAAATTGTTCTACTACTTTATGTACGTGGAAAATGTGCTGAAAAAGCAGATTATTCCCGGAGGACCGCACGTGGTGCTTAAGTAGCTGTATTTCGGAAAACTACCAGTTTATCTTTCCCAATTAATTCCGATTGCCCGGTAATTCCGGGTGGCGTAGGTGCTTTTATACCCTTGCCAAAATAGGTGTGCCCGGTGTAAACATGCGCTTCGTCCCACAACCCTGCATCGACAAAAGTTTTAAGCAACTGCTCTCCGCCTTCAACGATCAGGGAGAGTATATTTTTTTGATGAAGCACCTCAAGAATTTGCGAAAGAAGCTGATCCGAGAAATCTATTTTAATGTATTCCGTTTTTTTGTAGCTGTGGTTTTCGAGCCCGTTAAAAACAATTGTTTCGGTTGAATTGTCGAACAGGTTCAGTTTTTTATTCAAACGCAACCGGCGGTCGAGCACAATGCGCAAGGGATTTTTCCCTTTTATCAGCCGTACGGTTAGCGACGGATTATCTTTCTCTGCCGTGTTGGTGCCCACCATTATGGCATCTTCTTCGGCCCGCATTTGATGAACACGCAATAGTGCACGTGGCCCGGTAATCCAGGTCGGTTCGCCGTAGTCTTCGGCACTTCGGTCTTTGTCAATAAAACCATCAGATGTTTGTGCCCATTTCAACAAAATATAAGGTCTGTGTTTTTGATGGAAAGTGAAAAAGCGTCGGTTCAGCTCATCGCACTCGTTTTTCAGAATACCTGTTATTACTTCAATTCCTGCATTTTTTAGTCTTTCAATTCCTTTTCCGGCCACTTTTGCAAACGGATCGATACTGCCAATTACCACCCGCGGAATTTGTTTCTGTATGATCAGATCGGAGCAAGGTGGCGTTAAACCGTAATGCGCACAGGGTTCCAGCGAAACATAAATCGTACTTTCTTTTAATTTTGCGGCGTCGGTAACCGAGTTTATGGCGTTTACTTCGGCGTGTGCCTGCCCGTGTTTCTGGTGAAATCCTTCGCCGATAATCTGGCCGGAATGAACGATAACACAACCAACCATCGGGTTAGGCGAAACATGTCCGGCACCCATTCGGGCCAGCTCGATACAACGAGCCATATATTTTTCTTCGGTTGTCATTTTCAAGGAAAGACTAAATTTGCAGCAACAAAAGTACACAATGCAGAAAACTATTCAATATAT
>NZ_JBFHGM010000386.1:0-3668 GCF_041583095.1 Draconibacterium sp. | reverse complement strand
TCCATTTTTTTGCCACTACATGCATGGTATTGCGCATAATCTCCGGATCAACTTTATTCCATTGGGGGAGAATGCCATAAGCGCCAAGCACCATAGGATGGTCTCTCATCAGTTCCGGATTGGTATAGGAATCAGTTGCTCCCTGAATTCCCAGATATACATCTTCATTTTTATCGGGAGCAGCCAGGTTTAGGCGTACATTTTCCCATTCTTCCTCTTTCGGTTCTCCAAGGCGTTCTTTCCATGTTTGTGCAGTTGTTAATCCCCAATACCAGTAGGCCAGTTCGAAAGGAGGATTGGTAGTTGTTTCGCGCGGCCAGTGTTCTTGCGCCGGAATTAACGGCGGTGCCAGATCGTAGCGATTTAGTTCAGTGTTCCAAACCGGGAAATCAGCCATAAATTCAGCCGTTTCAAAAACCAGCTTTTTGTATTTGTTCAAAATCTCTTCCGATGGATTTTGGCGATACATTTGTTCAGCAAACCAAATAATATGTGGTTGTTGCCAGATGAGATATGAACCAACCGACGAAGGGCTGTTCTCATGATTGGGCCCTAGCATTTTCTGCCACCGTATACCTTTATATCCCTGGTCGGCGGCTGTTTGTTTTGCTTTGGTGTGCATCTCGTAGTAGAAGTCAAGTTGCTTTTCCACGAGTTGTTGGCGTTGCCACTGTGTAAAATGGGCAATGTGCCACCAATGCATTTCCAGATGGTACTTGCCAAACCAGCTGTTGAAGGTTAAACCGGTTTCCTGTGGAGAGAGCGATCCCGAACTTTGTATTTTAGTGAGGTACTGCGAAAGTACCGTCCGGCGTTCGAGCTCTTTGGCACGCGGATCGGTGCAGCCCGAAAAATCAACAACTCCTCCATTTTCCCAAAAAGCTTTCCAACTTTGTATATTATTGGCTTTTGTTTCTTCAAAAGATGTTGGTTCACTTTTATTTGCTTCCGGGGCGAAAAGGCAATTAAATTCCAGTGTTTCGCCACTTTCGGGTTGAAGCGTAAATTCATGCTGAGCCTGCTTTTTAAACCTTGCATCGCCTTGCCAGTTTACGCTTACTTTATAATTGTCATCATCCAGTTTACGGTTGAAGATCACCGAGTTTTCTCCCGCCGGTAACATTTCAGTTTTATGTTTGCCGGGCGATTGAAAATCATATCCGGGATGAACGTGAATGGGCACTGCATAAGGAAATTTCCACTGAACAGCCAGTTGTCCCGTTGCAATTAACGGCGACTGAATTTTTGCCGAAACCTGATCCTTATCCTGATGACAATAAACTTCCACTTTTACAGGCTGACCTTCAAAATCAAAACTGCTGGTAATTTTTCCTGTCCACATATCCAGACTATGAATAGGATTTTTTATATCCTGTATGGTGGCGTTTTCTCCGCTTTCTTTGGTGAGCAAAAATCCTATTATTCCAAGATGCAAACGGTGCGGATTTTCTCTAAAATAATTGCAGGCAGCTTGTTTCCTGGCATCATCAGAAATTTGATGACGATAAGGGACTTGCCGTCCCTCGACCTCAAAGTATTTCAGGGTTTCTGACCATTCATAACCTTCGGTGTTAGGTGTTGTGTGCCACCCCCAGTTGGATTGGGTGCCCAACGGAACACCATTGTGGTAGTCCAGGAAGAACGTTTGAAGTCCGGTAATATCGGTGGTAAAGGCAAACTCCCCATTGCCAACGGTAAGGGATTCCAAAGGATCAAAACTTTCTATAAGCACATTATTTCGGGTTACCAGTGCTTTCCGGTCGATGACGTCATTTTTGTTTTGAATGTTACAGGAAATGAACAGGGCGACCCAAAAAACGCAGATTGATAGTTGTTTCATCGGTAGTGGTTTAATGATGTTATTTTTGCGTTAGCTTCGAAATCGTTACCGGGCCTATTAATCCGGACGGCAGTGGTTCCCAGTGTGCTGCTGTAAAATTCCCGTCTGCACCGCGGTTTTCTCTTTCGTGAGCCGCAAAATTGATGTTATAGAATTTCTTGTAGTTCACCTTGTTTTTATCCATGTCGATAATGCGGTTGGCCATCAGGTTGGTAACTTTCATCTCAAGTATATTTTGCTCCTGTAACGCTTCTTTTGGCAGAACAATTTGAAAAACCGGCCCAATCAGTGTTCCTGTCTTTTTCCCGTTCAGCCACACTTCTGCCGATTCGTGTACTTCGCCTAAATCAAGCAAATAATCATTATCGTTGTTTTCAGCAATCTCAAAACTGGTTTTATAGCTGGCAGTACCGGAGAATTTTTGCAGCTCTTCTGATTGTTTGGTCCACGATTTTAGTTCATTGGTTTTATAAGGTGCAGGTATAGTCGGACCTCCTTTTTCAAAGGTGACTTCCCACTCGCCATTCAGCTCTGTTTTTAGGGCACCTTGTTCCCACAGTGGATAAGCCTCAGCTTTTACTTTTGTTGAATACCATTGCAGAATGATGGTTTCTCCAGGTTTTAATTGCAGGTAAACCTGTGTTTGTCCGTCACTATTTTTTTGCGTGCGTGCTTTACCAAATGTTTTATCCATCGCATTGAATAACACCGCGTCTTTGCCTGATTTTTGAAGTGTGACCCATTGGTTCACCTCTTTTTCTGCCCAGTTTGAAATAAAATAGCAGGTACCGTCCTTACGTTCAACCCGATTATACCAAAGTCCTTGCTGAGTCAATTCTTCGCTATAAATACCAGCGGCATTTAATAGGTTTGGCACGTTTTTGCCCACATGAATTTTACCACTTCCGCTTGCAGCCGATTGGTAATTCTCTTCAGGTGTAAACTTTAAATCATCAATCAATTTTTGTGCCTCCGCCTGGCGGATTTCAAACTTGTTTAAACCCGGATTTTTTGAGGGAATTTCATTTTCGAAAATTATGCTTGCGCCATTTTCTGCCAGATTAAAAAGGTGTTTTAATGTTTCTAAAGGAATCGTACTACATTCAGGAATTACAATGGTTTTGTAGGAGGCTCCGGCAGCTTGGATTTTTCCGTTGGAGTAGCTTAATTTCCGGATTTGTTTGTCGGATATGTAATCGAATGAATACCCCTGGGCAAGAAGTTTATTGCTTATTTCAGCAGTAAGTTCTTCACTGTGGCCACCAAAATGAGGGAGTACATTTCGGTCTCTTTCTGTCCACGCATCGTAAATGGGAAAATACAACAGGATGTCGTTATCCGGTGTTGCATTTTGCATAAACGACTGGCAGTTGGTAATGTATTCGTTCACCACTTTTAAATCGTTCCACCAGGTGTTTGTTGGCGCAAAGTGAACAGCTGCGTAAAACATCCATCCGGGCCATTTTTCTTCCAAAGGCGAGTAAGGTGTGCCATGATAAACGATGTGATTAACACCATTACGCAGGTAATTGTCGGCATTTTGTTTTACATCGGCCAGGGTGCTTAAAAAGTGTTCGTTAAGCCAGGTTGCAGCTTCGCAGGCAATTAATGGTTTGCCCGAAGTATGTCCGGCAGAAGTTGCCATTTTTATGCGCATCGGATCGGTGCCTTCGGTTTCCGGAATGTGGCTTGCTTCGTACAAATCGAGAATGGCAGCCGGTGAACCATGGGCCTGGTTACGGATGATGGTGTTGTATGATTCGGCCCAATCTGCCCAAACGATGGTGAATTTATCCAACAGTAAATCGGAAATGGTTTCGCGGAAATC
>NZ_JBFHGM010000385.1:0-3680 GCF_041583095.1 Draconibacterium sp. | reverse complement strand
TGATTGTTTGTATACTGGCTATGGCTCTTTCATTGTTATCTATTCAGCTTGTAACCCCCAGCATTAACCAATTGTTTGACATAGATTTTAAAATATATTACCACGAACCAGTTGTTTACTGGAGTATATTCGCAGTTATTGGTTTATGCCAAGCGGTAACAGCCCTTTTTATTGCTATATTTTTTCTGGGTAGAAATTCCACCACTGATATGCTTGCCCTACGAAATAATTTTTCGGGAAGCTATTTACTAAAAAGCCTTTTGGTCGGACAGGTTGCTATTGTAATTGTACTAATATCAGGAACATTTTTGGTTAACAAACAAATTGACTTTGTATTAAATAAACCCTTAGGCTTTGATAAGGAAAATATAGTTGTTCTTCACATGAAAGACCTAAAAAGGGATGCAGGTGTTTTTACAAAAGAACTTAGGCAGCAAAGTCAGGTTACCGGAGTTGGAATGACATATCAGTACTTCGGGTATCCTACACAAACGATGTCGCTTGAAGGTTTAGGTATTGAAGGAACTGCGGAGGTAGTTTCGGCCAACTACGATTACCTAAAAACCATGAATATTAAATTGATTGAAAACTGGATAAACCCCACTGCCGATACTGTTCGGGGAATGGTGATAAACAATCACCTGTACAAACGTTTGATGGAGAAACACGGAAGTATAGAGGCTCTAAACGCTTTACAGCAATCGCAAGTCGCGCAACGTGGACAAAACAATTATCAGGCTATAAAATTTATTGGAGTAGCCGAAGATTTTAATTACAATTCAGCTCACGAAAACATAGGTGATTTTGTTTTTAGATTGGATGAAGCAAGAAACCGTGCACGCTTTGCTCATATACGCTTAGGTAATGAGAGTTTGCATGCTGGCATGGACGCTATTAAAAAGGTGTGGAACGAGCATTATCCCAACCAGGAAATGGATTACTTTTTTATGGATGAGAAAATAGCTCAGCAATACGAAGCAGAATCCATCCTAAGTCGCATTCTTTTTGTTTTCTCAAGCATTGGCATATTGATTAGCATAATAGGAATTAGTGGATTGTCATTATTTATTTCACAGCAACGCACTAAAGAAATTGGCATCCGCAAAGTAAACGGAGCCAAGATCTCGGAGGTGATGGTCATGCTCAACAAAAACTTTGTAAAATGGGTAGCCATCGCTTTTGTAATTGCCACGCCCATTGCCTACTACGCTATGAATAAATGGCTTGAAAACTTTGCCTACAAAACAACTTTAAGCTGGTGGATTTTTGCCCTGGCCGGTGTGCTGGCGTTGGGTATTGCTTTGCTCACAGTGAGTTGGCAAAGTTGGAGGGCTGCTACGCGAAATCCGGTGGAAGCTATCCGATATGAATAGAGAAGTGCGGAGATGATGACAAACGAAGTTTCGTCAGTATTGAGGCACTCAGGTATGAATAGCTTCGTTTTACCCCAAGCTTCTAAAGGGGCTTATGGGAGTTATAATACGAATGCCAATGGTTATTCATAACTTTATAGGTATAAGTCAAACTTAAAAGAGAACAAAATGCACCAATTTAGTTACCTGATTTTATCATTGTTTGTGGCATTTCCAGCTTTCGCTCAGAATTATCAAAACACTGGAAAAATCATTATTGATGATTCAAGCCTGGACGATTTGATCGATGTTTCTGCTGGCATTGAAATTCTGGCCGATGGTTTTGGGTGGTCAGAGGGACCGCTTTGGCTGGCTTCTGAGAATAAACTTATTTTTTCAGCTATTCCTGAAAATTCGATTTATCATTGGAGTGAATCCGATGGACTGCAGTTGTATCTTAAACCATCGGGATATACCGGGGAACAAGACAGAGGTGGAGAGCTTGGCTCCAATGGCTTGCTTTTGGCTTCGGATGGGAGTCTGGTTCTTTGCCAGCACGGCGATCGCAGAATAGCAAAAATGTTAGCACCCTTGAGTGATCCGGCACCAAAATTTGAAACCCTGGTTGACAGTTATCAGGCAAAGAAACTAAATAGCCCTAACGATGCCGTTTTTAGTAAAACCGGTGAATTGTATTTTACCGATCCTCCATACGGGCTTGAAAAAAATGTGGATGACCCGGCAAAGGAATTGGATTTTCAGGGGGTTTATAAAGTTTCAAAATCGGGCGAAATTAAGTTGCTCACAAAAGCATTGACCCGCCCAAATGGAATTGCTTTTTCGCCTGATGGAACAAAATTATATGTGGCCAATTCAGATCCCAAGAAGGCCATCTGGATGGTTTATGATGTGAAACAGGATGGAGGCATTGAGAACGGTAAAGTTTTTTATGATGCAACAAACCTGGTTTTAGCGGATAATGGACTTCCTGACGGAATGAAAGTGCACAGGAATGGGACGATTTTTGCCACAGGGCCAGGCGGAATTTTTATTTTCTCTTCGGACGGGAAAATCCTGGGAAAAATAGAAACAGGGAAGGAGACGGCAAACTGCGCATTTAATGACGACTATTCGGCTTTGTATGTGACAGCTGATAATTATCTCATGCGCGTTCACCTCAAAAAATGAATTCATTAAAATTGTCCAATCCTGATTTTTCGTCCTGAAAGGACAGCTAAATTGAGCCCAGGACATCGTCTTGGGTAGATGAACAAAAAAGGATATCGGGCTGAAAGCCCAGGTTATTAATCTGCCCTTACAGGGCGTCGTATAGATAGGCTGTCTGAAACCCAAGGTGTCGCATTCGCTTTGCCGTTGGGTTAGAATAGTCTGGGCTTTCAGCCCGATGAGGTAATTATGGCGAGATCGATTTGAAAATAATAGTAACTATTCCAAAACTTTGTCGTCCTATAACTAATAATCAGTTTAAAACAATTAAATCAAACGCATTATGAAAACTCAAAAGAACATCAAATTATTTACGATAATTGCAGTGCTGACCGCTGTGCTTTCGTTTAATGGATTGGCAAAAGACGGCCAACCAACCATTACCAAAACCTTTGATTTAAACCAGCCGGGGCAACTCAATGCTTCATCATCGGGAGGTGGTGTAACAGTACAAACACATGATCAGCCAAAAGTTATAATTCAGGCTTTTGTACGAAAAAATGGAAGTCTTTTATCGCCGTCCGACAATTCGTTGGATGAGGTTTTAGACGATTTCGATATCGATTTTTCAAAAAGCGGATCTACAATTACTGCAGTTGTAAAACGCAAGGGCCAGATGAATTTCTGGAGAAACAATGTGGGTATTTCATTAACCATTATCGTTCCGAAAGAAATGTCGTGCGATGTGTCGTCAAGCGGCGGTGGCCTGAAAATTTCGGGAGTAAAAGGTACACACGATTTCTCGAGCAGCGGCGGTGGCGTGCGACTGGAGAACACAAGCGGTAGCACAAAAGCCAGCTCATCGGGTGGAGGTGTTAAAGCCACCAACCACGATGGCGATATCCGTTTAAGTTCCAGCGGTGGCGGCGTTTCGGTTGAAGGTGCACACGGAAGTGTTTACGCACGCAGTTCGGGTGGTGGCGTAACTCTGGAAGATATTCATGGCCCGGCAGATGCTTCAAGCAGCGGCGGCGGTGTTAGCGTAAGTGGCGAAGCCAGCTCGGTAACAGCTAAATCAAGCGGCGGGTCAGTACATGTAAATATCCGCAATCTTAGCGATGAATTATACCTGCAATCCAGCGGAGGTGGTGTTTCTGCTGT
>NZ_JBFHGM010000384.1:0-3688 GCF_041583095.1 Draconibacterium sp. | reverse complement strand
TTACTGACAACGAGTCGCTGTATGAAGTAGTGATATCAACAGCCGATGTAGAGAAAGCCCAACCTGTAATTGCACCTGTTCCGCAACCTTCAACAGTAAAGTCTGCCGGGGCAGTAAAAGCCGGAGCAGTAGTATCGTCGACAATCACATTAATACTACAAGTACTTTCACATCCATTCTTGAAGGTAGTTAACTCCAAGATAAAACTACCTCCACAAATACCATCTGCATCAACAAGCACAGTCTGGCCTGTTGATGAACCATTAATTGTGGCATCGCCTGAGATACTCCAACTATATGTCATTCCAACTTCATTGGGACCGGAATAAATATTTTCTATACTTGAAGGGCAAATTGATAAAGCTCCTAATATAGAACAGGAAGGTCTCGGATCAACGTTGAGGGTGAATGTTTCAGTTGTCACACATCCTTCATCAGATGTTACAGTAAAAGTGATGATCTCATTATCCGTTCCTGTATAGTTTTCAGGAGAAGTAATTGTTATTCCATTGCTAGAATAAACAGGAGTGCCAATATCCCACGTAACTGCACTGGTAAGATCAAACTGAGCCTGGTTGTCTCCTTCTGTCGTGCTGCATTGTGTAAGATTCTGAACTTCAACGATCGGTTTGGGTGTGACCGTAATGGTTGCAGAAGTAGAGTATAAATAACTAACCTCACCTTCGCAAAAGTCATCACTTTCAACAACTGCTCTAAAATAAGTAGTGCTTGATAAAGTGCCAATTGTATTCCCAGAAAGTGTTGACCCTGTTTCTAAAATGACAATTGGCACCGAGAAATCCTCGGATTCCGACTTTTGCCATTCTAAAATGGTTCCTTTGTGCCCAGTTAAATAAAGTGTCGGGCTTAATTCTCCGCTACATATTGTTGCATCAGGTCCTACACTGCCACCTGAACCAATTTCAAAATCCAATGGGAAAGAACCACACAAATTAGAATTCGCACTCCCTCCGGTAACAGACGCAAATTGGGCAATGTTTAGCACACCGCCCGTTACTTGGTCACAAGGATCATAGTTAATTTCTGCAAAAGGTATTTTGAATTCGATAAATGCACCATCGCCAGGATTGAAATCGCCATTTTTCCCTTCAATAGTGGTTGGTGTTATAATATTTAGAAATTCATCGTATACAGTTGTTTTTCCGTTTTGCTTAGCTTCTATTTCTAAAATAAATTCCGCACCGGCCACATTTACTCCATTGCCAAAATTATCATAAGTAAGTCCGGTATTGGAATCATTATCTGCATCAATGTAAATTCGGAACAAGGAATTACCTCCATTTCCAATATGAAATCCGAGAATAATATTTTCCAATCCTACCCCAGGATTTATAGTTGCCCATGCCTGATATATGTTACAAGTACCGCTTGAAACATTAAATACTTGAGTCATGCCATCTGCATATTCACCAGGTGTATAGTTTCCATCAAAAGTCTGTCCTACACTTAAGTTTGAACTGAAAATAAAAAACACCAACCCAAGTATCAGAGTCCGTGTTAAATTTGATTTGGGTAGAATTTTTTTCATATCGATGTTGTTTAATAGTTGCTTAATTCTTTTACATAAAGTCAGAAGCATCACAATACAAATGTTCGTTAACATTCGCCTGATTTGCCAAATAAAATGATGATATGAAATTCGCGGAAAGATTAAATAACCCCTTATTTTTTACCTTCTCTAAATTTCAGAATCAATAAATTACTTATGCAAATTATGACTTAATAAAATAAAAACCAAATTTTAATTTGTAGTTTGCTTCGTCCATTTTTATTTACAATAATGTTTAGTACGTTCGTGCTTTAATTATGCAATCAGTGTGCCACTAGTTGTAAAGAGCAGTAAGTCAGGATTATGGGGTGTTTTTCCGAAGTGTTTTGTCGTTTCATTTTGGGACACAACTCCCGTAATGGAAAAATAAATACAGAAAGGTATTTTAATAAAAATCGTAATTATGTTATTCTTTTTGTTTTGTATTTTTAGTATTTGACGACTTTTTATTTCAATCTGCAATAACTGCTGGTTATTTACTATATGCATGCTTATGAATAATGTCTCCCGATTTATGACTGTTGGGGTGGATTCAGGAGAGTTTACCACTACTGCCTGCCGGCAGTGAAGGTGAGCCAGGTAATAGAAATGTTCCTATTGGGATTAGTTTCCTCGCCAGTTTTGTTGTGTGGAGTTCAGATCAATCTACACTTGATTCTTATATTGATAGTATCTCATGTTTGTCTTGAGATAAAACAGCTTTTTCAAATATTCATTATATATTTATCAAGTTTATAAAAATATTAAAATCTAAAACCAATGACCAACAGATTATTTGGGCTATTTGTATTGTTAATTTCTGTTTCATGCAGTAATTTAGCTCCTCCGGACCCCGTATTACCCGTGCCTTCTGAAAGACAATTGACCTGGAATGACATGGAATATTATGCGTTTGTTCATTTTAATATGAATACCTTTTCCGATATGGAATGGGGCTTTGGCGATGAAGATCCCGATACGTTTAATCCAACCGAATTGGATTGCCGCCAGTGGGCCCGGATTTGTAAGGAAGCCGGAATGAAAGGAATTATTCTTACAGCTAAACACCACGATGGATTTTGTTTGTGGCCTACGGCTACTACTGAGCATTCGGTTAAAAGTTCTTCGTGGAGAAATGGGGAAGGAGATGTGGTACAGGAATTAGCTGATGCCTGTAAAGAATACGGTTTAAAATTGGGGCTTTATCTGTCACCATGGGATCGTAATAATCCGGAATACGGAAACGATAAATACATTGAGATTTTCAGAGCACAGTTGCGTGAGTTGATGACCAACTACGGCGATGTTTTTGAAGTTTGGTTTGATGGTGCAAACGGTGGAACCGGTTATTACGGTGGTGCCAATGAAGAACGTCGGGTGGATAAACTTACTTATTACGACTGGGAAAATACCTATAAGATTATTCGCGAATTGCAACCCAATGCCGTAATCTTCTCTGATGCAGGACCTGACGTAAGATGGGTAGGTAATGAAAACGGATATGCGTATCCAACCACATGGTCAAACTTATTACGCGATGAGATTTACGGTGGAATGCCTGAATATTCAAAAAAATACAGCAGGGGGCAGGAGAATGGAACGCACTGGGTACCGGCTGAGGTTGATGTGTCTATCCGTCCGGGGTGGTATTATCATAAATACGAAGATCACAAAGTGAAAACTTTGCCGCAGCTGCTCGATATATATTATAATAGTATAGGCAGAAACGGTTCGCTGCTCATTAATTTCCCGGTTGATAATCGCGGCTTGATTCATGAAAAGGATGAAGAACAAATTCTAAAACTGGCAGAAGCTGTAAAAGCCGATTTTGCGAATGATCTTGCTGCCGGTAAAATTGCAGAAGCCACAAACGTAAGGGGTAATTCAAAGAAGTATAAAGCCGCCAATGTTACCGATAATGATCCGGATACCTATTGGGCTACCGACGATGACGTCATTCAGGCATCATTAACCATTGATCTGGGCGAAGAAACAACCTTTAATCGTTTCCTTATTCAGGAAGACATTCGTTTGGGGCAGCGTGTTAAGGAGTTTTCAGTGGAGGCATACATTAATAATACGTGGGAGGAGCTCGATTCTCAAACAACAATTGGCAGAAAACGTATTTTGCGATTGCCG
>NZ_JBFHGM010000383.1:0-3728 GCF_041583095.1 Draconibacterium sp. | reverse complement strand
GTAAAAATGCTTCGAGAAGAGCTTAGAAGCTTTCGGAACCCCTCCGTAATAGATAACCCCTATAAGATAATCCTTCAGGAGCGAGGGATATCTATTGTCCACAAGGTTATAACTGTTCGGGAATGGGTCAGAAGCGCAAAGTGTCTTCTACTGAAATAGCTTGACGCAAAAAGTTAAGCAAAATGAAAAACTCAAGTACAAACCTTTCAGATAATATGGAAGGTTTCCGGGATGAAAAAAATGATTACAGTAGCTATGAAATTAGTTTTCGCCGGTGGCTGGTATCCGAAGTCGATTCTGGGAGGATGAGCGTGGCTGAAGCGCGGGAAAAGTTTAAACTGCCCCACAGGTTTGATAAAACATACAAACATTGGCAGGCAAAATATTCTGATGAAATCCACTTATCTTTGCAATTGATGAGTGCAAAAGAAAGGACAAATACCAAGGCGTTGGAGAAACGTATCAAAGAGCTGGAGAAACAGTTGGAACTGGCGCAGATGAAGAACGTTGCACTGAACACGATGATCGACATTGCCGAGAACGACTATAAACTTGAGATCAGAAAAAAGTCTGGTCCCAAACAGTAGAGGTACTGGCACACATGTATCCGTTGGTATCAAAAGCGATATTATGTGGGCTGTTTGGGTTTAGTCGACAGGCCTGGTACGACAACAAGAAGCGCCAATCGGGGCTTCAAATGCAGGAAGTATTTATATTAACACTGGCAAAACAGTTGCGCAAAGAGCACAAACGAATGGGGGCAGAAAAGCTCCACCGGTTGATAACGCCGAAACTACAGGAACATAATATTAAATATGGAAGAGATAAATTCTACTTCCTTTTACGCGAACACGGCTTGCTGGTAAAACGACGGAAACGTGGCCCAAAAACCACGAATTCGAACCATCTTTACCGCAAATACCCCAATCTTATCCGGGAGGTCGAGCTGCTCAGTTCCGGGCGCTTGTGGGTCAGCGATATCACCTACATCCGAACTGAGAAAGGATTTGTTTACCTCTCGCTGGTAACCGATGCGTATTCAAAGAAAATAGTAGGCTGGTGCCTGTGGCCCGACCTGACCAGCGAAGGGGCCTTAAATGCCCTGCGCATGGCAGTCGCTGGCGAAGGGGTAAAGCCAGGGCTTATTCATCATTCCGACCGTGGTATACAATACTGCTGCAACGACTATGTAAACTTCCTGAAAGGTTCAAAAATAAATATCTCAATGACCGAGAACGGCGACCCGTACGAAAACGCCATCGCCGAGCGTGTCAACGGTATTTTGAAAGACGAATATGATTTAAACGAAACTTTTGCTGATTACCATGCAGCGCTTGAAGCCACAAAGCTGGCGGTTCATAAATACAACAACAAGCGCCCCCACAGAAGTGTTGATTTTATGTTTCCAAAAGACGCGCACCAACAACAAGGCCCTCTGAAAAAACATTGGAAAAAACGCAAATATCGGGTGTCGGGAGAAACAGTAAATAGACCGGATACTGTTCCTGTAAAACGGGAATAAAAATAAATATGAAAAGCAAAAACAGTAATTATGAATGTACATGTTTCTGCTTTCAGAAAATCAGAAAATAACTGTATCGATTAGTAGTTTTTGAATAATCAGAAAGTACAAGAATCAGTAATTAAAATCTTATTAGATTTGTAAAACAGTAAATGAGAAAATAATCATTTACATCTTATCAAATTAAGTATAAATCTGTCAAGCTATTTTAGGAAAGGACACCTCCCTCAGGGGCACGAATCATGCCCCTGGTTTCGAAGAGTTTTCCCCCAGGGGCGCAAGCTTTGCCCCCATTTTCGCAAAACTATCCCCCGGGGGCACATAACGCGCCCCTAATTTCGCAGGCTTTGCCCCAAGGGGAAGGTAACGCGCCCCAAGGGGCACAAAGCAAAAAAGCAGGGGCATAAGCTTTGCCCCTAAGTTCGCTGCACAAAATGTTGCGGGGAAAAGAGCATTTATCAATTCTTTGGGGGATAAAGTAATTCACCTTTTTCGGCGGTAAGTATCCTGGGTAATGGCATCCAAAAACAGTTCCGATTTTATATGCTGAAACTCCAGCATTTGAGGAAGTGTACCAAACAAAGGAAAGCCGTCTCCCAATAAAAGGGGCAGCGTAGAAATTATCATCTCATCAATTCGGTCTTCACCTAAAAAACTTTGGATTAAATTGCCCCCATCGATATACAGTTTGTGGTAACCCTTTTTATGAATGGTGTTAAGCATTTCAGCTACAGTTCCCTTCACAATTTCCACTTTGCCCATGAGATTTTCAGGCAACGCGCTTAACGTTTGGCTGGCCACAAAAACCGGTTTTTCGTAAGGCCAGGGAATATCAAAACTCAGTACTTTTTCAAAAGTCTTCCGGCCCATTAGTAAAGCATCAATTGTTTTCATAAAAGGCAGATAGCCCAAATCTTTTCCTTCCGGGTTCGGAACAGAATACAGCCAGTCAATACCACCATCTTTGTCGGCAATATAGCCATCCAGGCTTTTGGCAATAAATATAAAATTTTGCTTCATTCGGTGTATCTTTCTAAAAATAATATAAATGTACGTATTCAGTCCTATTAAGAACGTCATGCCAAATTCATTTCGGCGTCTTACCTGTCATTGCCACATTATGCCCAAAAAATTTGGGTGAACTCTCAGCAGACCACCTATTGGCCAATAGGATAGAATACGGATAATCAAAAAAAGTGATTCAATATTTACCATTTCTGATTGATTTTCAATACATTTAAAAGCACGTAACTAAATTTTCAATAATCCGAATATCAATACCTAAAATCGAAACAAATGAACCGAAAATCCAGTTCTCAACTTTCCAGAAGAAAATTTATTGGCACATCAGTTGCCGCTGTAGCCGGAGTTAGCATTGTTCCACGGCAAGCCGTGGCAGGATTGGGGCACATTGCTCCGAGCGACAAACTCAATATTGCCGGAATTGGCATTGGTGGAAAAGGCAAGGTTAACCTACTTAACATGCCCGGCCAAAACATTGTTGCCCTTTGCGATGTGGATTGGGCTTATGCAAAAAAAGTATTCGACGAATACCCTAAGGCCAAAAAGTATTACGATTACCGGGAAATGCTTGAAAAGCAAAAAGATATTGATGCAGTAATGATTGCCACCCCCGACCACACCCATGCCTTAACCGCAGCAGCGGCAATGGAACTCGGCAAACATGCTTACATTCAAAAGCCGCTAACGCATTCGGTTTGGGAGTCGCGCTACCTAACCAAACTGGCTAAACGCACAGGAGTTGTTACCCAAATGGGAAATGAAGGGCACTCGAAAGACGAGGTGTACGAAGTGGCTGAAGTTGTGCAAAGCGGATGTTTGGGAACCATAAAAGAAGCACACGTTTGGACCAACCGACCCATTTGGCGGCAGGGCATGCCCAAACCGCTGAAAGAAGTGGCCATTCCGAAAACACTGAAATGGGATTTATTTATCGGTCCGGCAAAAATGCGCCCTTACAACCCGGAATACCATCCCTGGATTTGGCGCGGATGGTGGGATTTTGGCACAGGTGCCCTGGGCGATATGGGCTGCCACTTGCTCGACGTTCCGAATTATGCTCTGAAATTAGGCGCTCCGAAAGCGTTTCAGGCCAGTTCTTCGCTGGTTAATACCGAGAGTGCACCGGTTTCATTGCAAGTATCCTTCCTGTTTCCCGAGCGTAAGAGTTTGCCAAACTGCGCTC
>NZ_JBFHGM010000382.1:0-3760 GCF_041583095.1 Draconibacterium sp. | reverse complement strand
CACTCCTTATGCCAACTTCGGAAAAGTGAAAAACCATGGGGGTGAAGCTGCAATTACTTACAATAAGAAAATAAACCAGGCCGACATCTCGTTTTTTGCCAACGTAAGTTATGCTAAAAACGAAATACTGGAATATGATGTTCCGGCAGGGCAACAAGGAACCCATCAGGATATTACCGGCCACTCAATAAACGAACTGTACGGCTATGAGGCAATCGGATTGTATACAGCTGAGGATTTCGACGGTTCGGGCAATCTGCTTCCGGAACTACCACAAAACGAACTGGCTGAAGTACGTCCCGGTGACATTAAAATTCTTGACTGGAACGAAGACGGCGTAATCAATTCAAAAGACAAAGGTTATGTTGGTGGAACCAACGACCCGCGTATGGTTTACGGATTTGGCGGAAACATTTCGTTACATGGCTTCGATTTTAGTGTATTCTTCCAGGGAGTTGGAGACACCTACCGTTTTATTGGCGACGAAAGTGAGTACTTTATTCCGGGATCAGGACAGGGAATTCAGGGAAATATCTTCACCAACTATACCGACCGCTGGACCGAAGAAAATCCATCGCAGGATGTTTTCTATCCACGTTTGTCGTACGCTACAAATTACAACAACAACGCAAATTCTACCTGGTGGAAAAAGGATATGAGCTTCCTGCGTTTGAAACAAATTGAAATCGGGTACAACATTCCGGCATCGGTAAAAAAAGATATGTTTAAAGCATGTCGTATTTACATCAACGGAAATAACCTGTTGACATTCTCTGATTTCAAATTGTGGGATCCTGAACTTTCAACTTCCAACGGAACTGAATATCCTCCAATTAAATCAGTTATGCTCGGAATTGACTTAATATTCTGATAATGAAACGACCATGAGAAATTATTATACGAAAATACGAATGATTATAATCATGGGAGTTACATCTGTTACCTTAAAAAATAAACAATTATAAACAGATGAAATCACCTATAAAATATAGAAAGATGAAAATACAACTAAAATATATATTCCTGATACTGCTGCTGGGCACCATGTTTTCCTGCACGGATTACCTGGATAAAGAATCAGATACAGAATTAACCATGGATATGGTTTTCACTGACAAAGACAGAATGGAAAGTATGCTCGCTTATGTGTATTCCGGTATACCCGATCCAACCTGGGGCTATTTAAACCGAACCGGATGGGGCGTTATGGGCGACGACTGGACACCTTCTGAACGTTGGCAACAATGGGGATGGGATGCCATTCCAAAAATTACAGGTAACTGGAACACCGCAACTCCATGGGATGGTGGTTACTGGGGAGATCTACCGAAACGTATTCGTACAGCAAATATTTTGCGAGCTAATGTTGTGCCAATCGAAGGAACTACAATTACAGCACAGGAAGTTGAATACATACAGGCCGAATGTCGTTTTTTACAGGCTTACTACTACAGTTTGTTTGTAAACTGCTACGGTGTTTGTCCTTTTCAACCCGATTATATTGCACCAACCAATGGTTCGACAGAAGAGCTACTAACCGGCCCCGTTCCATACGATGAAATAATTGAATGGTGCGACAATGAAATGTTGGAAGCATCCAAAATTTTACCGGCAAGCTACACACAGGCAATAAAATATGGCCGCGTTACATCAGTAATGTGTTTGGCGGCACGTGCCCGCATGCTACTTTTTGCAGCTTCTCCGTTGGTAAACGGCAACCCTGATTATGCCAACTTCACTGATACCGAAGGCACTCCGCTTTTCAGCAGCTCATACGATCAAAACAAATGGACAAAAGCGCTGGAGGCACACCGATTGCTGATTCAGGAAGCTGAAGCTGCAGGACATGAGTTGTACAAAATGTATAACGACGATGGCAGTATCGATCCATTTGCATCAACAGCCTGGGTGCATGCCCGTACTTATGCCGATGGAAATAAAGAAATTCTTTTTGCACGTCCGCAAAACCAAACGGAATTCGACAAACACATTTCTCCATACGGAGCAGGAGGTAACGGAGGTTTGGGCATGACTCAATCTATAGTTGATGCTTTCTTTATGGATAATGGCCTTTCGCCAATTTTGGGCTATGAGAACGGAGATAAAACCAAGCCTATCATCAACCCGGAATCGGGTTATACTGAAAGTGGTTTTTCAACAAACGATGATGTAAGAAATACCGATAACTGGAACTGGTACGACGGCAAAGAAAAAGTAGCGGCAAAAGCAGGAACTTTCAACATGTATGTAAACCGCGAACCGCGTTTCTACAATGCCATTCTTTGGAACGAACGTTATTACATCTGGGACCGTCGGAATGTTGATTTTTATCAGTATGGAAAAGACAATAACTACACCCACGATGCACCTCAGAACGGGTATTTAGGGTTAAAACGAAAACATCCCAACTCAGATTCTAAAAATGGTTCATGGCAATATCGCCCGGGTATCGTTTACCGCCTTGCCGAAGCCTACCTTAGTTATTGCGAAATACTTAATGAGGTAAGCCCGGGAAACCAGGAAATTCTTACTTACCTGAACCTGATTCGTGAAAGAGCCGGTATTCCTCAATATGCAACTTCTCAACAAGATGGTTATATCGCAGTAAATCTGAACGACCAGGACGAAATGCGTGAAATTATCCGTCGCGAGCGCCGTGTTGAACTATGCGGTGAAGGTGTTCGTTACGACGATCTGAGACGCTGGAAAGAAGCGGAAGATGTGCTGGATGGAGATTTCTATGGTATGAATTTCTCAGGTACCGATAAATCGGATGACCCATCAAATCCAAAAGCGTTCTTCGTGCGTACGCAATACCAGAAAAGGATATATCAGAAAAAATATTACTGGTTCCCTATTTACCAGGATGAAATTGACAAAAATCCAAACCTGGTACAATCACCTTACTGGACAGAATCTGAATAATTGGGAAAACTACTTTAACAAATTTGAAAGAGATGAAAAAAATAAATATACTATTCGTAATCTTCGCAATGAGCATGCTACTTTTTAGCAGTTGCGATGAAGAGTACGATGTAAAAATTGAGATAGACACCGTTGAAGACGGCATGCACCTGACTCCCAGCGTTGAGGAGATTACCCTATCACAGGATTTAATGAATGAACCCGCCATTACATTCAGCTGGGATCCGGCACAGGAACGCGCAAACAATGGTACGATAACCTACTATTTTAAACTGGGACTACCCGGGCTTACCACTGCCATCGATAAAATTGAATTAGATGCAGGTGTTTCGGAATACAGCATTTCGCATTTCGATTTAAATGCAACCCTGTACGGCCTTGGCGTAAACTACGGAAGCAGCACCGAGATTGAAGCCGAAATAATAGCCTCATCAGAAGGAGATTATTTTGTTAAGCCAGAAATCTCAACTACAAAGGTAATGGTAACCACCTTCGAGATCGAACCTGTGAATCTCTATTTGGTTGGATCTGCTAACCCAAAAGGGCCGGAAATCAGCGATGCGATTAAACTAACTGAAATTATCGAAGGCAAAGATATTGGTAATAAATATCAGTGGGAAGGCAATTTACAGATTGGAACCTTTAAGTTCGTTAATTCACTAACTGAGGATAAAGGCTCGTGGAGTATGGGTGCAAGTTCAACTGAATTAGTGCAGAATTCAACGAACAGTAGTTCTGATATGGAATTTACCGTAACCAAGTCTGGTTTGTACTCCATTATTTTAAACAAAGCGGATAACGAAATCATTTTTGGTTATAAAGGATTTAGTCATGT
>NZ_JBFHGM010000381.1:0-3777 GCF_041583095.1 Draconibacterium sp. | reverse complement strand
GGAACCGATATTGTAAGTGATAAAAAAAGCCGGAAAGGATTAGAAAATGGGATATATGTGAGTAATTCTTTTGAGGTATCCGATAAAATCAATCTCGACTACGGTTTAAGGTTTTCTTTCTACAATATTTTAGGTGGTGACACTTATAACATCTACGAGAATGACGAGCTTGTCGAATCGATTGAACTGCCTGAAGGAAAAACCGGAAAGAGTTATTACAATCTGGAACCCAGAATAAGTATGAATTACAGGCTAAACAGTACTACAAGCCTGAAAGTAGGTTACGCCCGAAATACACAAAACATGCACCTTATGAGTAACTCTACCGGTGGTAGCCCTACTGACCAGTGGATTGGAAACAGTTACAATATTAAGCCGGAGATAGCAGACCAGGTAAGTTTCGGATTTAGTAAAAACTTCAATAACAACAAATACGAGTTGAACGCCGAGACCTACTATAAATCCATGCGGAACCAGATCGATTATAAAGATGGAGCAGATATCAATACTGTCCCGGATATCGAAAGCGAACTGCTTTTTGGAAAAGGTAGGGCTTATGGACTGGAACTCATGTTGAAAAAGAACACAGGAAGATTAACTGGCTGGATGGGATACACACTTTCGAAAACAGAACGAAAAATAAATGGAATCAATGATAACTCATGGTATAACGCCAAATACGATCGTACACACAATTTAACAGTCGTAGGTATCTATAGTCTGAACGAACGATGGACTCTTTCGGGAACTTTTATTTATACTACCGGAAATGCAGTTACTCTTCCGACTGGGAAATACATTCTTAATGATATGGTCGTATATCAATACGATCGCCGTAACGGAGACAGAATGCCCGCTACACACCGATTGGATTTGAGTGCCACCTATGAAAAGCCGTCGAAAGGGCGTTTCCAAAGCTCATGGAGTTTTGGGCTATACAATGTCTATGGTCGCCAAAATCCATACAGTATCGATTTTAAAGAAAACAAAAACAATCCTCAAAAGATTGATGCAGTACAAACATCATTATTCCAATGGATACCTAGTGTAACTTACAATTTTAAGTTTTAAAAAATGTAAATATGAGAAATATTCTTAGCCTGATAATTATTGCTTTGCTTTTTACCAGCTGTGAAAAAATAGTGGATTTGGATTACAAAAGTAATCAATCTAAAATCATCATCGAAGGCAACATTACCAACGAAGTTGGTCCTTATTATGTAAAAATTACAAAGTCTCTTAGTTTGACAGATACAACAGCTTACCCGACCATTGACAACGCTATTGTTACCATTAACGATGATGCGGGCAACAGTGAAATTCTTAGCCCACAGGGGAGCGGAGTTTATCAAACAACTACGTTGGAGGGGGTGGAAGGAAGAACCTATACATTAACTGTAGATGTGGACGAGCAAACATACACCGCACAGAGTACTATGCCACTGAAAGTACCATTTGATTCAATAAGTGTTGAGGAAGTTAAACTCGGTGGAGATATAGAATACAATTTCATTCCGGTGTACAAAGACCCTGAAGAAGAAGGAAATAATTACAGATTTGAAATGTCATTGAACTATAATCTTATTAGTCAGCATTTAGTCTTAAATGATGTGATTAATAACGGTTTGGTGAATACCCTCAAACTGGAAATAAATGATGACGATTTAGAATTTAAAGCAGGAGATTTGGTTAGTATAGAAATGCAATGTATAGATAAAAATGTGTCATTGTATTATACCGCATTGGCATTGATGGCAGATAATGGGCCTGGAGGAGGTACAACCCCTAATAATCCACCGAATAATATTTCGAATGGGGCTTTGGGGGTATTTTCTGCACACACTGTCGAAACCAAGGATGTGACAATACCATGAATTTTGAAAACTAGGAGCACTCACTCATGTTTCTAATGCCTCATATTCAATTCAATTTGAATCTTAGCCTGAAAACAAGAAATTGTCCCTGCGGAGAATCAACAAGTATGATACCGTAGGGGCATTTCCTTAAGATGTAGTTCAATATGAAAAGAAACCAAAAAAAGGAAACAAATGAGAGAGAGAGAATTTTCCAATTCTTTTCTAATCTAATTTTGGTTCCAAGTCCCTACAAATTAACCACTTTGTTTCATCATGTTTATTCATTAAAACTGGGAGATGATTACGTGTTGAAGTCTGAGGAACAATTTATGGATCTAATTCGGTTTCTGAATGATTTTGATTACAAATAGGGCCATTCTTATATAGGCAATTGACTTAATTTATTGAATATTTTAGGTTGAAAGTCAAATAGGACTCAATTGAACTCAATTGAAAATTTTATTAGTTCAAGTTCCTATACTCATTAGGAGTATAACCGGTTTCATTTTTAAACATTCTGCTAAAATGCTGCGAATATTTAAAACCTAATTCATGCGCAATTTCACGGGCAGTTTTGTCTGAGTCAAATATCTTGCGCTTTGCTATTTCGATGATTTTAATCTGAACGTATTCCTTGGCTGACTTTCCGGTTTCCCTTTTCATCAAATCACCAAAATAATTTGGCGATAAATGAAGTTCATCAGCAAAGTAAGCCACCGACGGTAAGCCGAAAGTTTGCGGTTTATCTGAGGCGTAATAGTCATTCAGCAAGACCTCAAACTTTTCCAGAATGCCCTTGTTGGTATTTTCTCTGGTAATAAACTGCCGGTCGTAAAAGCGCTCACAGTACTTTAGTAACAATTCAATATTGGCAGAAATAAGTTCTTTACTGTGCTTATCCACGGCATGTTCCAGCTCGTATTTAATCTTTCCAAAACTGTCAATTACCATTTGACGCTCGCGTTCAGAAATATGCAGCGCTTCATTTGTATTGTAATCAAAAAAGGAATATTTATCGATATGGCGTCCCAGAGAGGTTCCCATTATTAAATCAGGGTGAAAAATAACACCATGCCCTTTGGGTTGATACAGTTCAACACTCGGCTCCATATCCAGAATTTGTCCAGGCGCAATAAATATTAAAGTGCCTTCCTGGTAGTCGTACGTATTTTTTCCATACCGAAGATCGCCACAATGCACATCTTTCAGTAAAACCAGGTAAAAACCGAAATAGGTTCGTATTAACCTGCGGGGATCCGCTTTCGAAAAATCAATAACGCTTACCAATGGATGTAAGGTCTCGTGATTATTAAAAATATTGTATTCCGTAATCGTTTCAAATCTGTTCATCTTTTCCATATCGTATCATTTAACGAATCAAATTTAAGCATTCCTGTAATGGATTAAAACCCGTTCGGGTCAATTCAGTAAAAATGGTACACAATACCGTATTTTATATACAAATTACTATAATACAGTGTTTTATCTTTGTGGGTGAAATTATAACAAAATGAAAATGGAAAATTCTTATCGCAACTTCTACCCGATTATGAACTTATCAACTGCTTTTGCAAAACAGGTTAAAAGCTGGCAATTCCTCTTCCTTTTTATAGCAATCGTAAGTTTATCATCATGTAAAACCACCGACGGAAATCTGATTTTGATTAAGGACCAGGGAAGTTTTGCCGTTGGAGGAACAGTAAAAGAGAATCCCGGTACGTTTAATACCATTACACGTACACCTGAAGGACAGACTTTTCATGGAGATCATGCATATACGTTTTATCAGATACCGGCAGAAGCACACGAATACCCGTTGGTAATGTGGCATGGCATTGGTCAGTTCTCAAAAACCTTTGAAACTACACCAGATGGCAGAGAAGGATTTCAGAACCTGTTTTTGCGCAAAAAGTATAGCGTG
>NZ_JBFHGM010000380.1:0-3785 GCF_041583095.1 Draconibacterium sp. | reverse complement strand
TCCACAGAAACAAACCAGTAACCAATAAAAAAACCAGCACGGCCAGGTACCCGATCAGCGATCCGAGGAAAGTTTTTATTTCTTTTTTGAATAAGCTATACACTTGTATTCTTACGATTTATGTTCAGAACTCAAAGATAACAATTCAACCATTTTTTCAGCGGCCCGTTTTGAGCATCCCGGTTCGCCCATTAGTTTTTGCATATCGCGGTAATCCGACAAAATTCTGTTACGATAGGTTTCATCACTTAGTAAACGATCCAGTTCTGCTGTTACTTTTTTAACGGTCATATCTTTTTGAAGCAGCTCTTTTACCGCCATTTTTCCTAAAATAATATTAGGCAGCGACACCCAACTAATTTTTAAAACAGCAGCCATAATGTAATGCACCAACACGCCGCCTTCAACTTTATAAAGTACCGTTTGCGGCACATGAAACAAAGCCGTTTCCAATGCTGCCGTTCCGGAGGCCACCAAAGCCGTATGTGCATTATTCAGCAGATCGTAAGTAGATTCGTAAATCACTTTTATGTTGCTACCCTCTAAAATTCCGGCATACAACCCTTTGTCGACCGACGAGACACCGGCCAGCACCACCTGGTAATCATTGCGGCCCTCAACAGCCTTTTTCATTACCGGCAAGGTTCCTTTTATTTCCTGCACACGGCTTCCGGCCAATAAGGCAATTATCGGGCGTTCATCTAAATTATTTTTGGTTTTAAAATCGGCTGCCGACTGGGCTGTTTTTTCAAATTCCTTAATCGAATCGAACAGCGGATTTCCCACATAGTTTACGTCGATGCCGTGCTTTTTGTAAAATTCGGTTTCAAAGGGAAAAATGGTAAACATTTCATCGACAAAAGCCCGCACCTTTTTAACGCGGTATTCTTTCCAGGCCCACAATTTTGGCGAAATATAATAGTAAACTTTTATGTTGTTTTGTTTGGCAAACTCCGCAATCCGCAGGTTAAAGCCGGGATAATCAATCAGTATAAGTACATCGGGTTTATAGCTAAGCAGGTCTGTTTTACAGAACTCCATGTTGCGTTTTATGGTCCGGATATTCAGGATCACATTCACGAAACCCATAAACGCCATTTCGCGGTAGTGTTTTACCAATTCGCCGCCAACGGCCTGCATTTTATCGCCGCCAAAAAAACGAAAATCGGCCTCTTTGTCGGCAACTTTCAGTTCCTTCATCAGGTTTGAACCATGCAAATCGCCCGATGCTTCGCCAGCTATAATGTAGTACCGCATATTAACCTGCTCTTAAAATTAATACCAGTAAGGCATAAAGAATTGTGGCTCCCAACACTCCTCGGGCCGCCTTTTCGTATTTTAGGTGCAGGAAGATCCAAAAGGCGCCAACATTGGTAAAAACGCACAGGCTGCCAATTTTAACAAGCGCCTGCATGCGCCTCATTCCGGTAATGTAATCGAGAAACGACATATCGTTTTCACCGGTCAGATATACGATAAAAAAAATAATCAGCGGCAAAACCAGTCCGGTTAAAACACCAACTCCTACTTTGTCGTATTTATGCTGTTTGTTTTTTGGCATAGAAGACGGATTAAAACTTCCACGACTTAATTTGATCCATGGTTTCGTAGCAAGTCATATCAACCCGAACGGGAACCACGGTGGCAAAATTATTTTCCAATGCAAAAATATCGGTGTCTTCGGTGTCTTCATCCAAATTCTGAAAATATCCCGAAAGCCAGTGGTATTCTCTTCCGTGCGGATCGGTTCTTTTTTCAAACTCTTCCATCCACTTTCCGTGCGCCTGGCGGCATACTTTTATCCCCTCAGGTTTGCCTTTCGGAATATTCACATTCAAACAGGTAAACGCAGGAATACCATTTTCAATAACACTCTGAAAAACACGAGCTACAACCAATTTTGCTTTCGAAAAATCTGCCTCTGAACCATAGTCATCCAGCGAAAAACCGATGGACGGAACACCGTGCAAACCACCTTCAATGGCAGCTCCCATTGTTCCACTGTAAATTACGCTGATGGATGCATTGGATCCGTGGTTAATTCCCGACACCACATAATCTGGTGTTCGCTCGAACAAACTGTTAAAACTCAGTTTCACACTGTCAACCGGCGTCCCGTTACATTTATAGGTTGGTACACCATGAATCTTCTCCACAGGCACTGCCCGTAGCGGCTGATCAACTGTAATACCACAAGCTTTTCCCGACATGGAAACTTCGGAAGAAATGACTACTACATCACCAAAAAATTGCATTACCTCCACCAGTTCACGCAAACCTTTTGCATGAATTCCATCGTCGTTTGTAACCAAAATTAATGGTTTTTCAGAATCGTTTTTTTGCATGAGAGCAAAGATAATTAGAAATTACTATCTTGTGGCATCAAACCAATTTTATACCAACTATTCTTATATGTCCTTACCCATATGGGATTTATGAACATTTTGTACTTAGTATTATTTATATTTTCCGGAGATCGTTGATCGCCAGTTTTTATAAGTCTTAAATACGTTCGGTCAGAAACATATTCTTAAAATTTGAATGATGAAATACTTGAAAAAACTCACTGCATTTTGTATTGTTTCCCTCATTTGGTATGGAGCTAAGGCCCAGGTAGATATCGAATACCAGAAACCACCTAAAGAAATTCTGGAATTGATCGATGC
Organism: Draconibacterium sp.; assembly: GCF_041583095.1. NCBI lineage: Bacteria > Pseudomonadati > Bacteroidota > Bacteroidia > Marinilabiliales > Prolixibacteraceae > Draconibacterium > Draconibacterium sp. Next base: position 1,119 of record NZ_JBFHGM010000380.1, on the reverse strand, counting down.
TCCGGCGGTTCCTTCAGCATCTTTCGATGCTAAAAACGAAAATATTGTTTTACTGCATCGCAATCAGTTTAAAAGCATTGCCGAATTATCGGAACCCGAATTACGTTTGGCCGGATTACGAATTAATCCGGTTACCAACATTGGTAGCAGAACGCGTTATTATACCAACATCTCGTTGATGAAAGTTGGCGAATCCGAGGAAATTAAAGTGAATAATGTACCGGCAAGCGGGCGTCTTGCAAATTTTGCGTGGTCGCCCGATCAAAGCAAAATGGCGTTTACCAACACTGTTGACGAAGGTGTTGAGTTGTGGATTTTGGATATTGACGAAGCTACATGTAAAAAGCTTACCGATGCAAATCTGAACGCAAATATCGGTTCTGCATTTGAATGGTTTGAAGACAACAGTAAGTTGCTTGTAAAAATGCTTCCGGCCGACAAAAAACCGTTGATTGACAAATCGACGGCAATACCTACCGGCCCAAAAGTTTCGGTTAGCGATGGACAAAAAGCGCAAAACCGAACTTATCAGGATTTATTAAAAGACAAAGCCGACGAGTTCAACTTTAAACAATTAGCTCAGTCGACACTTTACACGGTTGATCTTGAAGGAAACATGTCGGAATGGAAGGAAACCGCCATGTACACCGGCATGAGTTTTTCTCCTGATGGCGAATATATTCTGATCTCCACGCTTGGCGAACCATTTTCATACATCGTAACATACAGTCGTTTCCCCTCGAAAACAACTATTTACGACAAATCAGGCAAGTTGGTAAAAGTTATTCGCGATGTTCCGCTTGAAGAAGTACGCCCGAAAGGCTTTATGTCGACCACAAAAGAAATACGCAGCCTGCGCTGGCGTGCCGACAAACCGGCAACTATCTGTTACGTTAAAGCACTTGATGAAGGAGATCCGGCCGTTGAAGTTGATTTCAGAGACGAAGTGTTTACTCTTGATGCCCCGTTTGAAGGGGAACCAAAATCCATTTTAAAAACTCAACAGCGTTTTGGCAGAATTATCTGGGGAAATGATGCTGTTGCAATTGCCACCGACGAGTGGTGGAATACCCGTAACGAAAAAACATATCTATTCAGCCCGGGCGATGCGTCAGTTGA
>NZ_JBFHGM010000379.1:0-3790 GCF_041583095.1 Draconibacterium sp. | reverse complement strand
GTTGAAGAAGTGAAACAATTCATCGATTTCCTGGCGATGTACAAAATGAATGTGCTTCACCTGCATTTATCAGACGACCAGGGCTGGCGAATTGAAATTAAATCGTGGCCAAAACTTACAGAAATTGGTGGCCAAACCGAAGTAGGCGGTGGCGAAGGTGGTTTTTACACACAGGAACAATACAAAGAGTTGGTTCAATATGCTGCTGATCGCCAGATAATGATCGTTCCTGAAATTGATATGCCGGGACATACCAATGCGGCACTTGCATCGTACGCCGAACTGAATTGCGACGGCAAAGCCCGCGAGCTTTACACCGGAACCGAGGTTGGATTCAGCACACTTTGTACCGATAAAGAAATTACTTACCAGTTTATTGACGATGTAATCCGCGAGTTGGCTGAAATAACTCCTGGAGAATACATCCATATTGGTGGCGACGAATCGCATGTTACCGCCCACGACGACTATGTATATTTTGTGAACCGGGTTCAGGAAATCGTAAAAAAACACGGCAAAAAAATTATCGGCTGGGACGAAATTGCCAACGCCAAACTAATTGATGATGTTACCGTACAATTCTGGGCCGATGTTGAAAACACCACAATGGGCGTTGCAAAAGGTGCGCAGGTATTAATGTCGCCGGCAGCACGCGCTTACCTAGATATGCAGTACGATTCAACAACTCATCTGGGCTTGCACTGGGCGGGATACATTGAGGTTGATCACGGTTACGACTGGGATCCGGCAACGCTGGTTGAAGGCATTACAAAAGAAAACATTCTGGGAATTGAAGCTCCGCTTTGGTCGGAAACTGTTACCAATATTGATGAAGTGGAATACATGGTTTTCCCTCGTCTGCCGGGATATGCCGAAATTGGCTGGACAGCACCGGGAGAAAGAAGCTGGGACGAGTATAAAACACGTTTGGCAAAACACGGCAAACGTTTCGAAGCATTGGGCATTGATTATTACAAATCGGCGCTGGTTCCGTGGGAAGAATAGAAGAATAGGATTGGATAAAATAAAAAAACGGGTTGCAGAAATGCAGCCCGTTTTTTTATATCTGAAAGTCCCCATCTTTATATGTGTATTGCCGTTTGAGTTTCGTCCGGGAGAACCATCTGGCTTCGATCTGCTTTCTTCGCCGGACAATTTCCCTTTTGGTCTATTTCATCCCGGCGCTGCGCACCGGGTTATTCACATTAGACGCTTCCAGCGTTATAAGAACTTGCAATTGCGACATTGCAGGTCAATAAACTCGTCTTAACTTTGTAATTCATCTCAATATCCCGAAGGGATAAAATGTGACTAACCTCGGGTGAAACCCGGGGTTGATCTGTGGTAATTTAAAGGCGCAATCAGTAAGCTGTTCACAATGCACAATCGTTGTGTGCGCCTTGTATTCTGGCCATTTATATGAAATTCTGTTAACAGACTTTACTTTCATTCATATTGGTGATTCCCGTGAATCATGATTGTTTTATTTAAATTCTACCTTCGCAATACTTCCATTGCTTCCGGCGGCAAAACCGGCAAGTTTCCCGGGAATTGCTCTAAAAGTATAATAACCGTCATCGGAAAGAAAGTTCCAGTTAATACCTCCATCAGTTGAGATATCGCAACCGGTTTTCCCGATAGCGAATACAAACGAATCGTTTTCCGTTTTCACCTCCTGCACACACGAGCGGTACTCTTTTGGCATTTTTACCGCAGGCTGCCAGGTCACTCCACCATCAAAAGTATAAGAAGCAATATTGGTATTCAATTCCGGTTGGTCATAAATTCCACCAACGATGATTCCCTCTTTATCATTTGTAAAAGCAACAGAAAATATTCCTGATGATGCCAGTCCGCGAACCATTGGCGTTTTACTTACATTCCACGATTTTCCAAAATCATCAGAATAAAACACACGCGCGGCTTTTCCACCACTGGCAATCCAGGCCTTTCCTGTTGGCAAATATTCAATACAGGTATTTGACGCGGCAAAGTTGGCTTCTCCCGCAACCACTTCCGGAAGATCTGTAACCTGCTCCCAGGTATTTCCGGCATCTTCTGTTCGCAACACAAAAAACTTTCCGTCAACCGGATCGCTAACCGCCAAACCATTTTGCGCATCGGCAAATTTTACCGAGTTAAAAAACAAACCACTTGTTGTGTCACTAAAAACCACATTCCAGGTAGCTCCACCATCAATGGTTTTGTAGCCAAAATCAGGGCCGGCAACACCAAAAACGGTGGCCATATTTTCGTCCCAGGCATGAATGCTCCTGAAATCGTTTTGTTCAGCTCCCGGTACCGATACATCTTCCCAGCTGTTTCCGCTATCAGTCGACACCAACACAGTTCCTCCCGAGCCACTTGCCCAAACAGTGTTTTCATCAACTACATGCAAACCACGTAAACTGGCTTCAGTATTCGTATTAAGTTCTGAAAAAACAACAGCGGCTGGTTTTTTAGGAGTTAGCGTACAAGAAAATAAAAGCAAAATAAAAGCGGAAGTCAGAAGAAATTTCATCTATGTATATTTTTTTATAAAACTAAAATAAAAATAATTGTAAGTTTATGGGATCAGAAACCTTTTCTGTATAACTTAAATCATAATCTAAAACCAACAAAATGAAACGACTTATTTTGCCGTTCCTTTTATCTCTTTTCATTACTATTTCGTACGCCCAGAAATACGATACAAACTGGAAATCGATTGATAGCCGCCCCATACCGCAATGGTTCGAGGATGTAAAGTTTGGTATTTTTATTCACTGGGGGGTTTACTCGGTTCCGGCCTGGGCACCGGCCAATGCCGATATTGGCGTTTATGCCAAATACGCCGAATGGTATGGCTTCCGGATTAACGACAATAGCAAAGCCGGCAAACTTTTCCGCGACTACCACAACAAAATTTATGGTGAAGATTTCCTCTATCAGGATTTTGCCCCTCGGTTTAAAGCGCAACACTGGAACCCGGAACAGTGGGCCGATTTATTTAAACGCGCCGGAGCAAAATATGTGGTACTTACATCAAAACACCACGAAGGATTTACACTGTGGCCAAGCGCCCAAAGCTGGAACTGGAATAGCGTTGACATTGGTCCGCACCGCGATATTTGTGGCGATTTAACCACTGCTGTTAAAGATGCCGGACTGCACATGGGATTCTACTATTCGCTTTACGAGTGGTACAATCCGCTTTACCATAACAACCTGCAAAAATATGTCGATGACCATATGATTCCGCAGATGAAAGACCTGGTTACCAGCTACGAACCGGATATTTTATGGACCGATGGCGAATGGGATCACCCTAGTGAAGACTGGAAAAGCACGGAGTTTTTGTCCTGGCTGTACAACGATTCGCCGGTAAAAGACCGGATTTGTATTAACGACCGCTGGGGTAAAGAAACACGTAGCAAACATGGTGGATTTTATACAACAGAGTACGATTTAGTTCACGATGGTAAAAGTGACAAATTGGAAAAAGCATGGGAAGAGTGTCGCGGAATAGGAACTTCATTTGGGTATAACCAGATGGAGACCGTTGAAAATTACATGAGCTCCGAAGCACTCATTCATTTACTGATTGAAAAAGTTGCCGGAGGAGGCAATCTCCTGCTTGATGTTGGCCCAACTGCTGATGGTCGCATTCCTGTAATTCAGCAACAACGCCTGCTTGATATTGGCAAATGGCTGGAGACAAACGGCGAGGCAATTTACGAAACCAGAACATGGGACGGTGCTGAAGATAATGATATCGCTGATGTATATTTCACAAAAAAAGGGAAGGATT
>NZ_JBFHGM010000378.1:0-3809 GCF_041583095.1 Draconibacterium sp. | reverse complement strand
TTTTCATCGTCGGTATCGGCAGGGTCCCAACCAATAGCTGTAGGATAAATGAGCATTTCTGCTCCGGCCAATGCCATTAAACGCGCTCCTTCAGGATACCACTGATCCCAGCAAACCAGCAATCCCAATCTCCCAACCGAAGTGTTGATGGGTTCAAAGCCCATATCGCCGGGTGTGAAATAGAATTTTTCGTAAAACCCGGGATCGTCGGGAATGTGCATTTTGCGGTATTTCCCTGCTATCGATCCGTCTTTTTCAAAAACCACAGCGGTGTTGTGGTACAGTCCGGCAGCACGTTTTTCGAAAAGCGAAGTCACCAACACAACGCCATTTTCTTTAGCCGCTGCGGCATATATTTCGGTATCTTTTCCCGGTATCGGTTCTGCCAGATCAAAAAGGTCGACATCCTCTACCTGACAAAAATAAAGGCTGGCGTGCAGCTCCTGCAACACCACCAGTTCAGCTCCCATTTCGGCACATTTTTTAATGGCCTTTAAACTATTTTGTGTGTTCTCTTCTTTGCTGCCTGTACGCTTCTGCTGTATGATACCTACTTTTAATTTGCTCATGATTTCCGTTCAATGTTTTTGCCGTTTCACTAACCCCCTGAATCCCTCAAAGGGGGACGGTTCATCCCCGCCAGCTGGCGGAAGATTAGGAGGGCTTTTCCTAATGTATTAAGGCGTTCAATTTTATAAGTCTCTTTACCTAACTATTCAATTTTACCGCTTCCGGATACTGCATGGTTACGCAGTGCAGCGCCCCGTGCTGTTCGATCAATACCCTGCAATTTATTGGAATTATTTCTTTTTCGGGAAAAATCCGCTGCAAAATATCAACGGCTTCGGCATCTTGTTTTAATCCGTAAACCGGAAGCAGCACCGCACCGTTGATAATGGTGAAATTTGCATAAGTTGCCGGTAAACGGTTCCCTTCGTCATCAAAACAAGGGTCGGCAAACGGAAGTTCAACCAGTTGGTAAGGTGTTCCGTCTTTGGTAGTAAACTGTTCCAGTTCGGCTTTCATTTTTTGCATCGCCCCGAAATGCTCGTCTTCCGGATTATTACACCCCACGTAGGCAATGGTATTTTCGTTACACAAACGTGCAATTGTATCGATATGCGAATCGGTGTCGTCGCCGGCCAGGTAACCGCTGTTGAGCCACAAAACACGTTTTGCACCAAAATTCTGTTTCAGGATATCCTCAATTTCTTCCTGAGTATATTGCGGGTTGCGGTTCTCCTCCAGCAAACATTCGGTGGTGGTAAGAATCGTACCTGAGCCATCGCTTTCTATGGAGCCGCCTTCCAATACAAAGTCGAAGCTTTTAAATTCGCAATGCTGAAAAATACCCTGATCGAACAAAGTTTTGGTGATTTGATTGTCGAGACCGGCCTCGAACTTTTTTCCCCAGCCATTAAAAATATAATCCTGAACAATGGCTTTTCCATTTTCGAGGACAGTAATTCCACCGTGGTCGCGTGCCCAGGTATCGTTCGAGGGAACTTCAGCAAAATAAACATTCGATGTATTTCGGAAATAAGCACGAACACGTTTTACATCGTCGCAAACCACCAGTACTTTCTGAAAGCGGGCAGCGGCTTCAATTATATCCACAAAACAGGCACTGGCTTCCTTTAAAAGATAAGCCCAATCGCTGGCTGGATGCGGAAAGGTAAGTTGTAAAAACGACTGCGGCTCCCACTCGGCGGGCAAACGCAGACTTTGATCCAATGAATTGCTCATACTTTTTTCTGTAATCTTTTCGGGCTCAAAAATAAAACGAAATTACACAGCTTCATCTTTTGGGTAAAAGTTTCTCCAATCTTTTAGCTGAAGCTTGCTGGAAACTGGATGCCCCGACGCTACGGTCGGGATTTTCGCTTCGCTCAACTGGATGCTGGATACTGGATACTGGATGCTAGTGGCTAGTAGTTTGTAGCTCGATCCTATCCTATTTTCAAATGCTTATCGATGAGGCTAAATAACTTCTCTTTATTCAGCGGTTTTGAAATAAAGTCGTTACATCCGTGCTGTAAAGCCAGTTGTTTATCGGAATACCTGGAATAGGCTGTTTGGGCAATAATCGGCAAGTCGGGGAATTCTGATTTTATTTTTGCCGTTGCTTCGTGGCCGTTCATCACAGGCATTTTAATGTCCATTAACACGAGGTCGATTTTTTTGTTTTGCCCGCATAAATCCACTGCCTCCTGGCCATTTTTTGCATGAATAATATCGAATTTTTTCCCGTTTTTTGTTTCAAACAGTGCCTCTATAAACAGAAAGTTTACTTCTTCATCTTCGGCAACAAGAATGGTAAAGTTTTTAACCGGTTTACCGGATGCCCTGTCAGATGCCCCGGTTTGCAACAGGTGTTTGGTGTTATTGGCCGGTTTAAATGGGATGGTTAAATAAAAAGTAGATCCCTCCCCTTTTACCGATTCCAGTGTAATGTCGCCTCCCAGTAGTATGGCATTTTCTTTTGATATGGACAGGCCTAATCCCAGTCCCCCGTGTTTTTTCGAAATTTCTTTATCTTCTTGCGAAAACCGTTCGAAAATAAGATCGAAACTATTACTGGAAATACCGATTCCGGTATCCTTCACATAGAAAACGATTTTGTTTTGTTCGATTTTATACCCAAATTCGATAAACCCTGAGTGCGTAAACTTAATGGCGTTTTCGAGCAGGTTACTCAGTATTTTATTCAGTTTTGATTTATCGGTACTTATTTCGCATTCATTATCGTGCAAGGCCTTTTTTAGATAGAGTGGAACATTTCGTTCTTTTGATTTCAGACTGAAAATTGAAAATAGTTCCATTAAAAAATCATTCAGAGAGAATGTTGTTTCATTAATTTTTTTCTGCCTGGTTTCCAGGGTTGAAATTTCCAGTATATCATCAATAATCCGGAGCAACTGACGGCTGCTGTTTTGCACAATTTGAGAATAATACTTTCTTTTTTCGTACGAAAGATCCGGGTTATTAAGCATTTCGGAAAAGCCGATAATCCCATTCATTGGCGTACGAATTTCATGAGACATGTTGTTAAGGAATTCGGTTTTTAACTGGTTGGCCTCTTCGGCTTTCTCTTTAGCCGAAACAAGTTCAGCTTTATATTTTTCTTCAATGAGTTTGGTTCGCAGCAAAGGAGCAATATAATTGCAAATTTCTTCAAGCATATGTTTGTGGTTTTCGTTAAAACCACCCTCTTTATTGGCTACAAGAATTTGCCCGATTAATTTTTCGTGAAAAAGAATTGGAACTGCCAAAGCATTTTTTTGCTGTACATGCCCCATCGGGAATTTCAGGTTTTCGTTTCGAAAAACGCTTTTCTTTTTGATGAGACTTTCGCCCCAGATGCCCGACCATACACTTTTAGGAAATTCGACTGTTTTATGGGGCATTTGGTATTTTCCGCAAACATCGAAAGTCATGGTTGGGCAAACCAATGTTTGTTCGTTCTTGTCGGTAATATAGCCAAAAAATCCAAATGAGCATTTTAAGGTGTTCAGAATAATCTCCAGTATTGATTTGAAGAACTTATCGTCGTACCCCAGAATTATGGCATTTGATATTTTATTTTTAAGTCGGATTTCTTCTTCAGATTGTTTTAGCTGAAGTTCTGATTTTTTTAGATTGACATATTGTTTTTCGATTAGCAGCTCATTCCGCTCGGCAATTTCTTTTGCGTTTTGGAGTGCCTGTTCTGTTTCTTTAACTTTGGTAATATCCATATTAAAGCCATACCAGGTAATGCTTCCATCAGGTAATCTTTCAGGTGTTGATCGGGAATAAATCCATTGAAT
>NZ_JBFHGM010000377.1:0-3811 GCF_041583095.1 Draconibacterium sp. | reverse complement strand
TTTTTCCAGTATAACCGTGGTAAAGAAGGCCGGAAAGGACTTTGGGTGGTATTCCTGCTGTTTGTATTAACCGGCTTGGCCATTGTAATTTATCTGAACCAGTATCCGCATCAGCCACGCGAACGCGATTATGCGTATGCCGGTTCGTTCTATGCCTTTGCCATCTGGATTGGTTTGGGAGTGCTGGCCATTTCCGAAACATTGAAAAAATACATTCCTGAAACACTTGCCGGAGGAATTGCCGGACTGGTTACCTTGATTTTGGTTCCCGGAATTATGGGAGCCCAAAACTGGGACGACCACGATCGTTCGGGACGATATACTGCCCGCGATTTTGGTGCCAATTACCTGAAAACATGCCAGCCCAATGCGGTGATTTTCACCAACGGCGATAACGATACCTTCCCGCTGTGGTATAACCAGGAGGTGGAAGATGTGAGAACCGATGTTCGGGTGTGTAACTTAAGCTATCTGCAAACCGACTGGTATATCGATCAGATGCGCCGACAAGCTTACGATTCGGAGCCAATCAATTTTACGCTGAAACCCGATCAATACCTGTTGGGAACCCGCGATGCGGTTTATTTGCTCGACGATTCGCGCATAAAACGCGATTACATCGGATTACAAGAAGGCATTGATTTTATTGCCAACGATAATCCGGCTACCAAACTGCAGCAGGCCGACAATGCAGCTTATCTTCCGAAAAAGAAACTTCATTTTAAGGTGGATAAAGAAGCAGTGATCAGAAATAAAGTGGTGGCTCCGGAAGATTACGACAAGATTGTTGACGAGATCGTTATCGATTTGTCGGGCAAAAGTATGTTGTCGAAAGACGAAATGATGGTGCTCGATATGCTGGCCACCAACAACTGGGAACGCCCTATTTACTGGTCGATTACCGTTGGCCGCAGCAAATACCTGAATCTTGAGGATTATTTCCAGGTGGAAGGTTTTGCCTACCGTTTGGTGCCGATAAAAACGCAGAGTAATCCACAACAATTGCAGTTTGGCAGGGTAAATACATCCATCATGTACGATAACCTGATGAACAACTTCGAGTGGGGTAACATGAACGACCCTGAAGTGTACCTCGACGAAACGAATACCCGCATGATGACCAATATCCGGAACAGTTTTAACCGACTGGCATCGGCATTGGTTGAGGAAGGTAAAAAGGATTCGGCCATTGCCGTTATCGACCGGTGCAACGAGTTGTTGCCAAACAGCATTATACCTTACGAATATTTTGCCCTGGAACTGGCCAACAGTTATATCCGGGCCGGAGCAAACGATAAAGGTCTTGAAATGGTTGAAACCGCGTATGGCGTATTCAACGACGAACTGAATTATTATTTCTCGTTACAGCCTAAGTATATGGCTGGTATTGTTGAAGAGATTCAGCGCAAGCTGTTTTATATGCAGCAATTGCAGCGTTCGGCAGCAACTGCGGGTAACAGCGAACTGGCAGAACAAATTGGTGGTAATCTGCAAAGCTATTTCGAACGATATGGCAACATGTAAATAGTAAAAAATTAAAAGCAACATACTGATGAATATTTTGATTGTAGGCTCGGGAGGAAGAGAGCACGCTTTGGGATGGAAAATTAAACAAAGCGAAAAAGTAGATAATTTGTTTTTTGCACCGGGAAATGCCGGTACATCTGAATTGGGAACCAACCTGGATGCAGGTGTTTCTGATTTTCAGAAAATAAAAGAACTGGTGCTCGAAAACAACATCGACCTGATGTTGGTAGGCCCGGAAGTGCCTTTGGTTGAAGGACTGCACGATTTTTTTGCTGCCGATCCTGAACTGGCATCGGTAAAAGTTGTTGGCCCGAAAAAAGCCGGTGCCGAACTGGAAGGAAGTAAGGACTTCGCCAAAGCTTTTATGGCTCGCCACGACATTCCTACGGCAAAATATTTTACGGTAACTGCCGATAACCTGGATAAAGGAGTTGAGTTCCTGACCACCATGCAATCGCCGTATGTGCTTAAAGCTGATGGTTTGGCGGCTGGTAAAGGAGTGCTGATCATCGACTCGCTGGAAGAGGCACAAAACTCGCTGAAAGAAATGCTCGACGGGCAGTTTGGCGAGGCCAGCAGCAAAGTGGTAATCGAAGAGTTTTTGAGCGGTGTGGAAGTTTCGGTATTTGTTCTTACCGACGGTAAAGACTATAAAATCCTTCCTGAAGCAAAAGATTATAAACGAATTGGCGAAGGCGACACCGGCTTAAATACCGGCGGAATGGGTGCCATTACACCGGTACCGTTTGTTGATGCCGTATTCATGGAAAAAGTGGAGAAACGGATCATTGCTCCAACGGTTTCAGGTTTGGCAAAAGACGGAATCGACTACTGTGGTTTTATCTTCTTCGGACTGATAAATGTAAACAACGAGCCATATGTAATTGAGTACAACGTGCGTATGGGCGATCCGGAAACGGAAGCGGTTATGTTGCGTGTAAAATCCGACTTTGTTGAGCTGCTTGATGGTGCTGCCACCGGAACACTTGGCGAAAAAGAGATTGAATTCGACGATCTTGCTGCCGTAACTGTAATGCTGGTTTCAGGCGGATATCCGGGAGATTACGAAAAAGGAAAAGTGATTACCGGAACTGAAAAGGTAACTGACAGTCTTGTTTTTCATGCAGGCACAAAACAAGCAGGCGACGATGTGGTTACTGCCGGAGGCCGTGTGATTTCGGTAAGTTCGTATGGAAAGGATATGAAGGATGCACTGGCCACTTCATTTAAAAACGCTGCGCATATCGAATTCGAAGGAAAATATTATCGTAAAGACCTGGGATTCGATCTGTAATCCCATCGCTTAAAAAGACTCCGCACTTTGGCTGTTTTTATGTGAGAGCCAAGGTCCGGAGTTATTTATATTCTGAAGTGTTGAGAAGCAAAATGGCATGATACTAAAAAAGTTAAAGTCGAACAGTTCTGTAAGTTTGTTCCTGGTGCCTTTGGTAACAATTGCACTGTGGATAAAGAGCCTGCAGCACCCGTTTGCTTATAACTATTTCCCGGGCGAAGATCAAAACATCCTTTTTAATTTGATTTACCGGCTGGTTCACGACAAACCACTGGTGCAGGTTATTATCGGAATTGTTATGGCCATATTGCTGGCCTACACCATGCAATTGGTAAACGACCGGTTCATGTTTATCCGAATAAAAAGTAAGTTGCCTGCTTTGCTGTTTGTGGTTATTATGGGTGGTTTCGTGAAGATGCACACCTTGCATCCGGTATATTTTGGTGCATTATTCTTGCTGTTCGCTATTTACCGCTTGTTTGGCATTTTTGATACGAAAAAAGCCTATGCTTCCACTTTCGATGTAGGATTTTTGCTGGGACTAGGCGCGCTTTTTTACCTCGATGTTGCAGTGCTGATTCCTGCGTTTATTGTGGGTATAGCCTTGTTGGGGCGCGAAGTTGGGTGGCGCGAATTTACCACCTTGATCCTGGGATTCTTTCTTCCATTTGCTTTTTCTGCTGCCTATGCCGTGTTAACCGACAGCTGGCTGGAGGTGCTGAATATTATGAAAGAAAGTATCGTCACACCGGTTAATCATTTCCGTTCAAATATTCCCTTGCAGGTATACCTGGTAGCGCTAATATTATATACTATTGCCGGAAGTATCGGAATGTTTGGTCAATACGATACCAAAAAGATCAGCTCGCGAAAGTACTTCACCGTATTTTTCTGGATTTTTATTTTTTCGCTGGCCGGATTTGCGTTAAACCCGGTAACCTCGCAGGAAATGCTGGTTATTACCGCAATTCCCGTTACTTACCTTATTGC
>NZ_JBFHGM010000376.1:0-3897 GCF_041583095.1 Draconibacterium sp. | reverse complement strand
TCGGGATACCAGGATTCGAACCTGGGACCCCCTGCTCCCAAAGCAGGTGCGCTAACCGGACTGCGCTACATCCCGAAATATATAATGCGGAGAGGGGGGGATTCGAACCCCCGGTACAGTTACCCGTACGTCAGTTTAGCAAACTGGTGGTTTCAGCCACTCACCCACCTCTCCAAAAGTGAATATCCTTGCCAAATTTTAATTCGCTTTTCAGCGATATTATTAAAACTTATCCCCCAATACATTTTTTGAACGTCGTTGCTTTGTTAAAGCGTGTGCAAAAGTAGAAATTGTTTTTACACTGGCAAAGAAAAATGAAAAAAAATGGCAAAAAAAATTGAATTCCTGTTTTGCGGTGTAAACGAATGGCGATAGGGGATTGAGCCGTTTAAACTTGTTTTTTTTGTGCGTCTTTTTATGTGGTTAAAAACCAGATAGTTTCATTGGGTGCTTCTGGAAAGTTGATAGGTGGCTTATAAAAATGGAGTGGTTTGTTTAATATTCTGTTTTTATAGATTAAACAAAATAGTTTTTGGTCTGTTTATTAACTCGTAGAAACTAGAAATAGAAATTATGAGTTACAGAGAAGAAATAATATTTACCAATACCGGAAATGGAAGGAATGGTAAAACAAACGGACATGATAATCATGAGACAATAGGCGATAATCATATTGCAACTTCAATTGATACTCCAATGCGCGCCGATGCTTTTGAGCTAAGCGATGAAAGAAAGATGGAAATTATTGAAGAGAAGTTTCGCGATATAATGGAAACAATGGGACTCGATTTGAATGATGATAGTTTGAGTGGAACCCCACATCGTGTGGCCAAAATGTTTGTGAAGGAAATATTCAACGGATTAAACCCTGCCAATAAACCGAAAGTCTCTGTCTTCGAAAATAAATTCAAATACGGCGAAATGCTGGTGGAAAAGAACATCAACATGAATTCGACCTGCGAGCATCATTTTTTGCCGATAGTAGGAAAAGCACACGTGGCTTACATTTCATCGGGCGAAGTGATTGGTTTGAGCAAAATAAACCGTATTGTCGACTATTTTGCCCGTCGTCCTCAGGTGCAGGAACGTTTAACTGTGCAAATTGCCAACGAGCTAAAATCAATACTTAAAACCGATGATGTGGCAGTTGTACTCGATGCCAAACACATGTGTGTATCATCGCGCGGAATTCAGGATGAAAGCAGCAGTACTGTTACTGTCGAGTATTCCGGTAAGTTTAAAGACAAAAACGTTCGCGAAGAGTTTCTGAAATATGTAGAACTTTAAGCCTTATCTTTTATGTCGAAAGCCATCAGCACCTGACCATGGCGCTGGTATAAAACACCGTTTTTAATTATCGGGTGCGAGAAATGCTCCTTTGTTCCCCGAGTAATTTTAAAATCACTGATCGGATTCATTTTTCCGGTTTCATTGAAACCAACTAATGACAATGTTCCGTTTTGACCATAATAGTATAGCAGATCATCGGCTGCAATAACAGCGCCCCAACCCAATTTTAGTGAGTCGCTAAGTTCGCCAGTTGTGGCATCAATACTTCTGAAAAACTTTTTCGAGGTGGCACTACCGTATAAATGGCCGTCAATTTTTACAATGCCGCCCATATAACTGTCGAAACCTTTATTCCGCCACACTTCTTTAATGGCTGTTCCATCCTCCGAGAGTTGAAGTTTTACACCGCAATTTCCATCTCCGGCAGCGTAGTAAATACTTCCGTCCTCGTAAATAACACAGTTGCTATGTGTATCGCCCATACCCGGCTGACGTTTATCCACCGGTACATTATCCTGTGCATGTGTCCACAACAATTCACCTGTCTCAGCATCAAACCCCATCATATTATAAGCAGAGAACGTAACGAAAATGTGGCGTGTTGGTAGTTTGATAAGTGTTCCTGGATTGTAGCCCGATCGTTCGCTGTGCCCAGGATTACTCCACAGCAACTCGCCTGTAAAACGGTTTAAAGCAACCACATTGTACTCTTTTCCACCGGGAGTCCAGAATACTTTGTCGCCATCGATAAGAGGCGCTTCCGAGTGCCCAAATCGCGGGTAAATACCTTCAAAATCTTCCACAAAACGTTTTTCCCAAACCAATTCACCATTCGAGCGTTTCAGGCAAAATAAATTTCCCATTCCCGAACCAACATAAATTAAATCGTCAACAACAGTTGGCTGAGAGCGCGATCCCGGATAACTGCTTACCCATTCTTTGCCGATTGCTACTTCCCATTTTTTCTTCCCGTTTAAATCGATACAGAATAAAGTGGCAGTGCTGTCGATAGCTCCGGTTATAAAAATCTCATTGTCGGTTATTGTGGGCGTGCCATATCCATCTCCAATTCCTTCAACATACCACAGTTCGGCAGGTCCTTCTTCCGGCCACTCTTTTAGAAGATCTGGCTCGTTAAAAATCCCTTTGCGGTCTTCGCCGCGCCACTGGTAAATCTCGTTTTTGTTCGGACTACAAGAAAAGGCTATAAGGCAGATGAAAAGCAGGTACAAATTCTTCATAACGGTTATTTCGGTTTTTATGAAATAAAAGTAAAAGTAAGGGTCAAATAATTACAGTTTTATGAAGAATTTTCAGGCTTTACCTTCAAAATATGTTTTCTGCATGGTGATAACTGATTTATGAAAATCAGGAAATCTTTTCCAAAGGTCTTTATCACAGTTTTTTAGTTGCTTGCACTGAATGCAGGAGTCGAACTGTTTATCGATGGCGCACGCCCGAACCGTACAATTGGTAAGAACCACACCGGCCGGCTTATCCGAATTTTTACACCCGAAACAAAATATCTTTTCAGCCTCAAATGCAATACCGTAATGCTCTTCTATTTTCCATTGTTCGTAAGCTTTTTTCTTTAGTTCAACATCATTTTTTTCTGATGCCTCCAGAAACTGACAATCGGCAGGGCAGGTATAGCCACAATAGTTCAGTTTTTTTGGATCGGGTAGTTCATTCTCAGGAAAAGTAAAAGCTGAAAGTTTGCCGGAGAGCAAAATAGCACAGCCCGTTACAGAACTGTTAATGATAAACTGCCGGCGGTTGGATTGATTAGTCATAACTATTGAATTTTGGTTTACTAAGTTATGACAACTCATCATTGGAACACCCTTACCCGGGCGAATATTTTTGGCTGAAAATTATCTGGTATATCAGATTGAGGTGTTATTTGAAATAAGAATATACCTCGTCATAACCTTTCATTTCCATTACATCAGCACGCATTTTTGCCGCTCCCGGAAACGAATTGAGATAAATTTTATAGAAGCGTTTCAGGATATTGAAATTTTTGTGTGGACTCCAGGTTTGCTCAAAAAGCCGGGTGTGTTCAAGTAATTTGGCAATCCGGTCTTCCATCGAAATGTCTTCCTTTTCGGGATTAAAAAACCAGGGATTATGGAAAATTCCACGACCGATCATTACGCCATTCACGCCGGTTTGGTTTACGCGGTCAAGTCCTTGTTGGTACGACATAACATCGCCGTTACCATGAACCGGAATGTGTGGTTTTAAGCTGTTTTTAAGTTGAACGGCTTTGGCAATTTCTTCCCAGCTGGCATCGCCGTCCGATTGCATGCGTTGCGTACGGCCGTGTAAAATAATAGCTGCCGGATCAACCTCCAGTAAGTTGGCAATCCAGTTTTCGGTGATGTGCTCTTTTATACCGGTGCGGGTTTTTACACTAACGGGCAGGTGAGTGCCTTCTTTTGTGGCCAGAATTATTTCTTTAGCACGTTCCGGTTCGCCGATTAAAGCACTGCAGGCACCAATTTTAAACACCTTTTTTACCGGACACCCCATGTTTATATCGATGCCATCGAAATCGTAATTTTCGGTAATGTATTTGGCAATGTTGTGATAAATTTCCGGGTT
>NZ_JBFHGM010000375.1:0-3904 GCF_041583095.1 Draconibacterium sp. | reverse complement strand
TTTTACCAGTGCGAAATACATTTTCAGTAGTGCGGAGCCATCTATCGGTTGCGCGGAAGCATCTTTGTATGACGCGCTGTCAGTTTTGTGCTGTGCGGAGCCTTCTTTACCTGACGCGGAGTCAGATTGAGGTGACGCGGAGTCAGTTTTGTATGACGCGCTGTCAGTTTTCAGTCGTGCGAAACACATTTTATGTGGTGCGAAACCATCTTTTTGAGTCCGAAGGTTGATTATAAGTTCCCGGAATTCATTTCTCACTGACGAATTGTGGTTTTTATAGTACACCCAGTGGTTTTAATCTTTAGATTGCTGAATTTTTACCTTGCCATAATTTATCAAGCCCTTTGGTTGATTTACTAAGTGTAAGTAGTTTTAATTCGCTTGTAAAATTTATTAGTAATTGATTTTGATTCGAGTCAAATGGTTGATTAATAGAAAAAAGTGATTGAATTAATTGTTTAAATATTTTGTTAATAGCGTATGTCACTGTAAATTGTATGAAAATCAATTAACAGCCTTTACTTACACAATGACTAAATGTTTTTAAAAACCCGACAATACAATCGCTAAACGAGTTTACTTCCCTTACGATTCCCTCTGGTTTTAATACATTCCATTGTTAATGCCGGCTAATGTTTAACTTTTAAATTTTATATTATGACTTTAAATCAGATCAACAAGATCAGGATGTTTGGAGCAACAAACACAGTATTAATCAGCAACTCTTCCTTGTATGCTTCGTCAGAAGCACTTATCCTGACGCAACAAAAACTTGCGGCAAACCTGGCTGAGCTGGAAAGCTACCGGCAGGTACAGGAACAGAACACCTCGGGTTTAACACTCAGCAAAGAAAACCTTCGCGAGGATGTCGAGAACCTGGTATTACGTATTTCGGTTTCGCTGGTTGCCTATGCCACGGCAACCGCCGATGTTAATTTAAAACGAATGGCCAGGTATACACCATCGAAACTGGCAAAAATTTCGGATGTGGTATTATGTGATATTGCCGCAAACATGATTCGTATGGCAACACCTGTTTTGGCCGGACTCGAAGTTTATTTTGTTACGCAGGCTGAACTGGATGCTTTGCAACAAAAAACGGCTGATTTTAAAATTTCCATTCCGCAAAACCGTGTAGCTACCAGCAGCCGAAAGGCATCAACGGCGACTATCGACCGCCTGATACGGGAAACAAACAATATCCTACGAGATGAAATTGATTCTTTACTTCAGCCTTTCCAGTTTATGAATCCTGATTTTTACCGGCAGTACAAAAACGC
Source organism: Draconibacterium sp. (assembly GCF_041583095.1). Taxonomy (NCBI): domain Bacteria; kingdom Pseudomonadati; phylum Bacteroidota; class Bacteroidia; order Marinilabiliales; family Prolixibacteraceae; genus Draconibacterium; species Draconibacterium sp. The sequence goes on along the minus strand of NZ_JBFHGM010000375.1, from coordinate 2,624 downwards.
ACGTATTATTATCGATTACACCGGCCGGGGCCCAAGGACCGAAGCTGCAGAACCGGTTGCTGATTCTGAACAACCAACAGAACGCTAATTTTGGGGCCCTTCGGGGCCTTTTTTTTTGATACTTTGAAACTCAATAGCAAAAGCTGCTTCAAAATATACAGACTCACCCTGATTGTGCCTTCAAAACAATCGTCCCTCTTTATTGATAGAGAGGGAGTGAGGGAGAGTTGACTGACAACTGTTTTGCTTTCATCTCTTTCGCTGACCACAAGAAATCAAAAATGATTTATCCACGAATTGCACAGAGTACACCAATTGGATGGTAATAGTTTGTTTATTATTCAAAACTATGCACCAGTATGATCTACGGATAATAGTTATAAATGTCTTTACGGTGTAATATACGCTCGAAAACAATTTCATTGCCCTGTATTCTCACGCCGGCTCTGTAGTTGCCAAATCCTATTCTTTAAAAACCGTTGAATCCTTTTAACTTTTTCAATTGGGGGATTTGGTCGGTTGATTTAAATTGTACTATTTCTTCAAAAACAAAACACTCAATCTTTGCTCTTTGTTTTGCCGGTATTTTTGCCAGCTCTTTTAAAAAAGTTTTATTATACCGGATTACAAAATCCATTATTTACGAAGGTTTTTGTAATAAGCTTTGGCATCATTAAGTGTCAGGTTGTCGGCAGCGGTATTTTCTTCAATAAGCCTTCCCAATGCATGATCTTCAAGAACCTGCTCAATCTTTTCAAATGTTTTTATATCAATTTGAACTGCAATTGGGTGCTTGTTTTTATCGGTAACGTATGATTTATTTATATTCAGTATAATTTCTTCTTTTCAACAAAGATACAAGTTTCATCGCATATTTTGTTATGTCCACTAATTGCACGGATTACGCTAATTGGATGGTAATGGATTGTTTATTATTTGAAACCTTCAAGGTTTTGAAAACGCTTGAAGGTTGTTCGTGCAAGAGTAATCTTATTTATACTTTGTTGTTGCAAACGACTAACAGGGGAGCGATACCTCCTATTACTCTTCTTCTGTTCTTAGCGTAGACCTGAACTTCCAAAACCAAAACACATATTTAAAGGCATTTAAATAACGTGGTAAAAAAGTTTTTGGATCGGCAAAGATACGCGCCAGCCAGCGCGGATTACACGAATTGAATAGTAATGGTTTGTTCTAACTACTTATAAACGTTTTCTCCCGAAAATGAGGCATAGTCAAAATCCTTGATATCCTTCAACAAAGGATGTTGCTTATCTTTTCCGGATAACTGAATGGCTGCTTCCGGTATTTGCCAGTCGATTCCAATAGCAGGATCGTTCCACATTACACCTCCGTCGGATTCCGGCGCGTAATAATTGTCGCATTTGTAGCTAAAAAGTGCCGTTGGGCTAAGCACGGCAAAACCATGGGCAAACCCACGGGGAATCCAAAGCTGTCGTTTGTTATCTGCCGAGAGCTTCACTGCAACATGTTGCCCGTAAGTAGGCGAATTCAAACGGATATCCACGGCAACATCCAATACTTCGCCATGCAGCACTCGAACCAGTTTGCCCTGAGTATGGGGTGGATGCTGAAAATGCAAACCGCGTAATACCCCGTATTGAGAGAAAGATTCATTATCCTGTACAAACCGGACATTTCCTATATATTCTTCAATCAGTTCCTGACGAAACGATTCCATAAAATATCCTCGGTTATCACCAAAGATTTTAGGTTCGAAGATTAATACTTCTGGTATTGTTGTTTTTATGATATTCATGTTTATCTGATCGTGTTTTTTAGAATGTTTCTCCTCCTGGTTAGGAGGAGGGGACCAACGAAGTTGGTGAGGTGGTTGATTTCATACTATTAAAATTGTTTGTTTTTAGCAGTATAGTGTGGAACTCGCAAGTATTTTATATTCCTCTTGGACGTAATTTTTTCATGCTCGTTTCATTTTAACTCTTTTTCTCACCAAAATCAATAATATCCTGTTTTATAATCTCAGGGTACTCATATACCCAACGGTTTTCGTAACGTAAAACTGTAACTCCCAGATTATTCAATTGCTCATCCCTTTCACTATCCCGGGCAATACTATTCAAATCGGCATGAACCTCGCCGTCTAACTCGATGGCGAGCATTAATTCGTAACAAAAGAAATCAACTATATAGTTTCCAATAGAATGTTGTCTTCTGAATTTATATCCATTTAACTGACGTTTATTTAGCATTTGCCATAAAGTAGCTTCAGCAGCTGTGGAATTATTGCGTAAATGTTTTCGAATTGGTTTATAGAACTTGCGATTGTGGAGCTGCATTTCTTGATGAAAGGTAATTAGATTTCACAAACTTTTATATACCACCCCACCGCAGTAAACGCGGTACCCCCTCCTGCAAGGAGGGGAAACTTTCAAATCGTGTTTATTTTACCAAACTCAACAGATACTGCCCATACTGGTTTTTTGCCAGATTCTCACCTTGTACCTGTAACTGTTCTTTGACCCCTCTGTCGGCCGCCCACATTCCTTACGCTGACATCTCCCCTTTTTAAGGGGAGACAATAAGGAATTTTTATTTGATTAGACTTAATAGGTATTGTCCGTATTGGTTTTTTGCCAGAT
>NZ_JBFHGM010000374.1:0-3945 GCF_041583095.1 Draconibacterium sp. | reverse complement strand
GAGTAGAATCCGGCTGATAAGCCAAAAGAATGTTGCTTATACTTGGTCGCTTTTATTCAATATTGAAACTTCTAAGTGAGATACTTTTTACTTCTCCACCGGATTTTCAATGTGACCCGCATTGAAAGTCTGCAACTTAGCTCCGGGTAACGGCATTTCCAGGCATAAACAAATGTTTAAGCCTTTCCAAAATACTTTTTAATACCATAAACAAATGTTTAAGTCTCTACGAAATACTTTTTGATGCCATAAACAAATGTTTAAGCCTCTACGAAATACTTTTTGATGCCATAAACAAATGTTTAAGCCTCTACGAAATATTTTTTATCCCTTTAAACAAATGTTCATGCCTTGAAAAAGCAATTTTTTAGCCCTTAAACAAATGTTCATGGCTGTTTCCAGTAGCAATTAAGGGCTTAAACAAATGTTCGTGCTATCAAAAAGAAAAAAGTGAGCAATTAACAAATGTTCAAGCGATTACAACTATCATTCACCTGCAATAATTTATTACCTCTTGAAAGCCAGTCGCCAGAAGTTTTTAATGTTACAAAATTTTTTTAATGCCTTCCGATTTTGTTTTTACTACATCAAAAAAAGATATTTATATTGCGGCACTTAATCAAACCAATAAAACTTCAAACGGAGGCTAAAAAAAGTCTTATTATTAGTATTTTAGAAAAATGAAGGAAGAAAAAATAATTATTGGTAGCGAAGAGTGGTGCGGTTTGCCGCAATTAAATATTCCGGGAATAAAAGCCCGGATCGATTCAGGAGCAAAAACTTCAGCACTACATGCGGTAAATATAAATCAGTTTAAAAAGAATGGCCAGCCGTGGATTAGTTTTGATGTACATCCGCTGCAAAAAGATGGAAAAACAACCATTAACTGCGAGGCACCATTATTAGATAAACGAAAAGTAAAAAGCTCGAGTGGCAACAGCGAAGTACGTTTTGTAATAAAAACAGTACTGTCGATCGCAGGTGAAGCGTGGGAAATTGAGGTTACGCTTACCAACCGCGACTCGATGGGATACCGAATGTTGCTGGGACGGCAAGCCATGTCGGGGAAAATACTGGTCGATCCGGAAGAATCGTTCCATTTGGGCGAGCTTTCCAAAGAACGTATTGCATCGTATTACTATACAAATATTACTCGCCCAACAGGTTTAAAAATCGGACTGCTGGCCAGTAATCCCGAATTATACAGCAACATACGAATAATGGAAGCAGGGCAGGAGCATGGCCACGAAATGGAGTTTCTGAACCTGAAAGACTGCTACATAAAACTGGATGGTAAAAATCCTGAAATGCATTATCGTGGTGGCCGCGTTTTGAATGAGTTTGATGCCATTATTCCGCGAATCAGGCCAAGTGCCACCTTTTATGGTTGCGCACTTACACGGCATTTCGAAGCCATGGGCGTTTATACCTTGAATACCGCCTCGGCAATTACCCAATCGCGCGATAAGTTATACGCTTTGCAATTGCTCATTAACAATGGGCTACCAATTCCTACAACCGGTTTTGCCAACTCACCACTTGATACCAACGAACTGATTCAGATGGTTGGCGGTGCTCCGCTTATTGTAAAACTATTGGAAGGAACACAAGGAAAAGGAGTTGTGTTGGCCGAAACAAAAAAGGCTGCCGAGAGTTTGATTAACGCCTTTAAAAGCCTTCGTGCCAACATTTTGGTACAAGAGTTTGTAAAAGAGGCCGATGGTAAGGATATTCGTTGTTTTGTGGTGAACGGGAAAGTGGTGGCCAGCATTATGCGTACAGCCGCTCCGGGCGAGTTCCGTGCAAATATTCACATGGGTGGAACAGCATCGATTACCAAAATTACTGCTGAAGAACGGCGTATTGCAATTCTTGCAGCAAAAACCCTAAATCTGAAGGTTGCCGGTGTTGATATCATCCGAGGAAAAAATGGTCCGCTGTTATTGGAAGTAAATTCATCGCCAGGACTTGAAGGGGTAGAAGGAGCTTCGAATAAAGATATAGCCGGAAAAATGATTGAAGCTATTGAGCGGGACTTAAAATACCACAAAAGAGGAGTTTAAAAGGCTTCCGGTGGAAATAAAAATGGCAGGAAAGGAAAACCTAACCTGCCATTTTTTATATGATAAAATTTTGCAATGGTACCGGGTTTAGTTAAACCAGGCATCGATCATTGCTTTATTAGCATCGTAAAATTGCTGTGCGCCGGCTTCTTCTCCCGAGTCTGAAATTTTACCCATCAAATCGTAAAGCAAAGCTTCGTCAAGGTTGAAGTTTTTAAAAAATGTGCCTGCTTTAGGCATATCTTCAGCAAATCCTCTGCGCGAAATAATTGCACAAACATCTTTTGGGTAAATTCCCTTTGGATCTTCCAAATATTTCAAATCGTTTTTAGCCCATTTAAAGTGTGGTTTCCATCCGGTAATAGCAATCCATTCGTTGTTTTTAATTGCTTTTTCAAGGCTGGCAACCATGGCAGGTCCACTCGATGTAATCTGCTCAAAATCCAGATCATACACTTCAATTACTTTTTCAGTGTTCGCATGAATACCTGCACCACTACCAATTCCGATAATTTCGCCATCAAACTTATCTTTGTTGGCGTTCAGCTCTTCAATAGAGTTAATGCTTACGTACGAAGGAACTACAAGGCCGGTAGTACCGTTACTAAACGACTCGCCTAATTTTACCAGTTTATCACCATAGTCAGCCCAATAATCTTTGTGGGTATTGGGCAACCATGCATCCATAAAAACATCTCCTTTTGAATCGTCCTTTGATAATTCGCCGTAGATCAATCCCGGTTCCAGGTTGGTTAATTCTACCTCAAAACCGTTGGCTTCAAGTGCCACCTTTGCCAGGTGAGTAAAGGCAATGCCTTCAGCCCAGTTTGGATACAAAATGTTTACTTCTTTTTTCTCAACTTCAGCAGATTTATTTTTCGATCCGCTGTTTGAACATGATGTAATTGCAAATAACAAAGTTGCAGCTACAAACAGAGTTCCTATTTTTTTTACGTTCAGCATAATATAATTTTTAAAAAGATTTATAATTTATTTTTTTGCAACAGCCTGAGTTATACGATCGAGTATAATGGCCAACACAACAATTCCAAGTCCCGATTCGAAACCTTTGGCAATGTCGTTTTGCTGAATTCCCTGGTAAACGATGGCACCCAAGCCTTTGGCACCAACCATCGATGCAATAACAACCATCGACAGAGCCAGCAGAATTACCTGGTTTATACCGGCCAGAATAGTTGTTTTAGCCAGTGGCAATTGTATTTTAAACAGAATTTGTTTATCGGTTGCTCCAAAAGCATGTCCGGCTTCAATAACATCAGCAGGCACATTCCGGATTCCCAGACTTGTTAAACGCACGGCCGGTGGCAACGAGAAAATTACCGTTGCAATAACACCCGGTGTATTTCCAACACTAAAGAAGAAAATAGCAGGAATAAGGTAAACGAATGCCGGCATGGTTTGCATTAAGTCAAGAATTGGCCGGATAATAGCATTAGCTGTGTTGCTGCGTGCCGCCCAAATTCCCAATGGGATTCCGAACAGAAGCGCAATTATGGTAGCCACAATAACAAGTGTTGTTGTTTGAATGGCTTCTTTCCAATAGCCCATTGCCCAAATCAGCAACAATCCAAGCACAACAAACAAAGCTAAGCCAGCACCTTTTTTAAGACCTTCTTTTTTAAAGGCCTGTTTTCCTGCGTTGGCATAGTAGGCACCAAAAGTAACAAGGGCAATAATTACAACGAAAGGAATGGCCAGAAAGGTGTCGTTTAAAAATTCAACCGTCCATGAGATTACATCATCGATAGCTCCCCACAAACCGGAAAGGCTTTCTTCCAGTACATTAATTCCCTGTTCAATATATTTTCCGAGGTCTATTAATTTATCCATACTATAATTCGTTAGCTTGTTCTTTTAATTT
>NZ_JBFHGM010000373.1:0-3956 GCF_041583095.1 Draconibacterium sp. | reverse complement strand
GATTATTAGACATGAGTAGTGAGACAGACTCGGCTGGGAAAAAGGAGATTTCCTTTGAATTTCTCAATACTCTGTACTCAATACTCATTAGTAAAAACTGAATTATCAACCAATAAAATAACAAATCATGACTAGACAAAAGAAGATTTTTCTCGAAGAATCGGAAATGCCCAAACAATGGTATAACCTGGCTCCCGATCTGCCATCGCCGTTGAACCCACCACTTGGCCCTGACGGAAATCCTGTGGGCCCTGAAATGTTGGCACCGGTTTTCCCGATGAACCTGATTGAGCAGGAAGTTAGCCAGGAGCGCTGGATCGATATTCCTGAAGGAATTCGCGAAATTCTGGTACAGTGGCGGCCAAGTCCCTTAATTCGAGCTTACGAACTGGAGGAAGCACTGGGAACTCCTGCAAAGATCTATTACAAAAACGAAGGCGTTTCGCCCGCCGGTAGTCATAAACCCAATACAGCTGTGGCGCAAGCCTGGTATAACAAACAGTTTGGTATTAAAAAACTTACCACCGAAACCGGTGCCGGACAGTGGGGTTCTGCATTATCGTATGCCTGTGCACAAATTGGCGGTATTGAGTGTAAAGTTTTTATGGTGCGTGTAAGTTTCGATCAGAAACCTTTCCGTAAGATGATGATGGAAACCTGGGGTGGCAAGTGTATTGCTAGTCCAAGTACCGAAACACAGGCCGGTCGCGATATTTTAGCACAGTTTCCTGATACACCGGGAAGTTTGGGAATTGCTATTTCTGAAGCCGTTGAAGCAGCAGTTACCGATCCTACCGGCGGAACCCGTTATTCATTGGGTTCGGTGTTGAACCACGTAATGTTGCACCAGACTATAATTGGTTTGGAAGCCAAAAAACAGCTGGCAAAAGTGGGTATTAAAAACCCTGATGTAGTTATTGGCTGCTGTGGTGGCGGTAGTAACTTCGCTGGTCTTTCGTTCCCGTTTATGTACGATAAAATTCATGGTGCCGACATTCAGATTATTGGAGCCGAACCATTCAGCTGCCCCACTTTAACAAAAGCTCCGTTTATTTACGATAACGGCGATGTGGCACAAATGACTCCGCTTTTGGCGATGAACAGTCTGGGCCACAACTTTGTTCCGGCACCAATCCACGCCGGAGGTTTGCGTTACCACGGAATGGCTCCGCTGGTAAGTGCTGCCTTAAGAGATGGGTTAATGGAAGCGGTAGCTGTTCACCAAAGCGAATGTTTCGAGGCCGGGTTGTTGTTTGCCAAAACTGAAGGTATCATTCCCGCTCCGGAAACAACACACGCCATTGCCGCTACCATCCGCGAGGCGAAAAAGGCGAAAGAGGAAGGAAAAGAGAAAACAATCCTTTTCAACTTTAGTGGACATGGTTTGATGGACCTTGTTGGTTACAATAAATACTTAGGTGGAGAACTGCACGATTACGAATACCCGGAATCGGAAATTGCTGCTAACCTGAAAAAACTGGAAGGATACCCTTTGCCGAAATAGGAAGATTGGAATATTAGAATATTGGAATGGCGCGCTGCATTTTGTAGTGCGCTTTTTCTTTGCTGTTTTTAAAAGAACGCATAAATCAACGCTTCGTTATCTGTTTTTAAAACATCGCGAATATCCTCGTAAAAATGTTGTTTCCCTACGAGCAAGGCTGATAACTCGGTGGTGTATGGCTCAACAAAATAATTACCCTGCAGGTTTGCGTTTTCAATCCGGCCTTTTTTTACTTCGAGATAGATTTCCAGTGTCCGGCCATCTATTTCCGCCTTATTGGTAAACGTGTATTTTGGTGAGTAGCCCCAACGCCAGTCCCAGGTTGTAAATTTTTCGTCAACCAGCTTTTTTATGGCTTCCTCATCATCTGCAGAAATCGTATAACTTTCAGCGCCATCCTTTTTCAATTGCACGCCAATAAGGAAATCGATAAATGCCTCAATATCCATTTCGTTTTTCAGGAACGGAAAAATATTGGCCACTTTGCTTCGGTTCGACTGCACCGCTTTACTCGTATATTTCCCGGGAATAACTTTTATACTGTTCCCCAGGTTTTCCAGGTCGGAGTTAAACAACAAAGTACCGTGGTGCAACACCCGGTTTTTAAAAACGTGCTCTGCATTTCCCGAGATCTTCAATCCCTCAATCAGTAAATCGTTTCTGCCCGATGTTGTGGCTTCAATATCAAGCTGAGCCAGCGCTTCCACCACCGGTTCGGTAAACTGCTTAAACGAAATCTCTGCCGGGCTTTTTACATTTTTAATAAAGGCAAAATTTACATTTCCGGCATCGTGATAAACAGTGCCGCCACCCGAAATACGACGTGCAACCGTAATATCATTCTCGCGCACATAACGGTAATTTACTTCGCCCAGCGCATTTTGGTGTTTGCCTACCACAACCGTTTTATCGCTTTGCCAAAGCATAAAAATATCGTCGTCGAAATTTTTCAAAAGGTACTCTTCGGTAGCCAGGCAGTAAAAAGGATTGTTATTATTAAGTACGATACAAAGCATAATCAAATTTTTACATTTTGCGATTTACAAAATGTAAGTTACAAAATGTAACATTTAAGCATAAAAAAACCATCCGCCAAAAGACGAATGGATTCTTGTGATATGGAGCATATTGCTAATTTACGGGCTTTAACATTACATACTAATTTCCTGAATATTAAAAATGTCAAAACCGCCTCTGCTCTCAGAGGCGGATTCAATCTTAAGTTACTCCAACCTTTAGTTAGAAGATTGCAGCTTTATTTTAATATCGTTTTTGTTAGCATCAACATTTACAACTTCCGATTTTTTCTCGTAAGAAATATAAGTTGTAACCACCTTGTATTCTCCAGGTTTTACTCCTTCAAACGAGAAATTACCATCAAAATCGGTGTATGCTTTCCTATCGGTTCCTTCCAACTTTACTTCAACACCTACAAGCGACTCCCCTGATAATTCATCGGCAATAGAACCTGAAATCATCATTGTAGCCTGGCTTTCCGTATCAGTACTTTTCGATTTGTTATCGTCTTCTTTTGCATTTACCGCTAAAACTGAAATAACCAGTAATGCTGCTATTAGTAACTTTTTCATTCGTTTATATTTTTAATTTTTAGCTGTAACTCATGTAACTCACGATGAATTTTAATTCTTCTTGTTTGTTAATATGAAGAATAAAAATTCATGGTCGTTTCATAATATTCATTTATTGTTTTGTCGATCTTGTACTACAAAAATACAGGATGACAATTACGGAGTAGTTACACTTCTATTACAGTTTAATTAAATCCGTTTTTATTTTGGCAGCCATACGGTTAGTACTTTCGTTCGCTTATCAGGTTTCCCTGCTCATCATATTTCTTCCAGACTCCGGTTTTTTCGCCATTGTCATATTCCAGTTCATACAACAAATGCCCGTAGTCATTCCAAATCACCCATTTACCATGTTTTTTTCCGTTTTTGTAACGTGCAACCGACACCTTAATTCCGTGCTCGTTGTACATCACCCATTTGCCGTGCATCTGGTTCTGTTTGTACGAACGAATTTCGTTAACATGCCCGTTTTTAAAGTAAATGGTTGCTTTTCCATGTTTCTCACCATTCTTTACCTTCACCTCGCTTTGCAGCGTATTATCATCGTAATAACCCTGGTAGGTTCCGGTGTACTTTTTGGAATTCTGGTAATAAATTCCATCGATTTCTTCAATTTTTTGTGCTTTCGATGCAGTGGTTATCAAAGCCAAAAATCCAACTAAAACCAATAATTTCTTCATTCTAAATTGTGTGAACTCAATAAGAGGAAAGCCCCGGAAAATCCGGAGCTTTTAAAATCGGTTTTTAGGCCGACTTTAATAAACACTGCATTATCAATGTTTTTATAACCTCTTTTTGATTGTCATTTAAATTCATTAACAAGATTTTATAACTCAGCGCTAATCCATGTCCATCCTGAAATG
>NZ_JBFHGM010000372.1:0-3979 GCF_041583095.1 Draconibacterium sp. | reverse complement strand
ATGACCAACAGAAGAAAATTTATTAAAACAAGCACTGCTGCATTGGCAGGCATTTCCATTTTGAAAACTAATCCCTTAATTGGCGCAGTAAGCCGCGCAGATTATCACTCATTACGTCCGGAGGCAGCAGATCGGAATTTTACGTCGAAAGCTGTGGAAGAAACAATTGCTGCAGCAAAAGCAAAAATTAAAGATCCGAAACTGGCCTGGATGTTCGAAAACTGTTTTCCAAACACTTTGGACACAACAGTTGAGCACGGAACTTTGGATGGTAAACCCGATACTTTTGTAATTACAGGCGATATTCATGCCATGTGGTTGCGCGACTCTACGGCACAGGTTTGGCCGTATATGCCGCTGGCCAATCAGGATGAAAAATTAAAAACCTTGCTGGCCGGAGTTGTTCACCGTCAAACAAAATGTGTTTTGCTCGATCGTTATGCCAATGCTTTCAACAAAACAAAGGAAGAGGAAGTGCACTGGATGAGCGATATGACGGATATGAAACCAGGTTTGCACGAACGCAAATGGGAAATTGATTCCTTGTGTTACACCGTTCGTCTGGCCTACAATTACTGGAAAACTACCGGCGATAAGAGTGTTTTTGATGCCGACTGGCAGAAGGCAGCAGCTCTGATTGTAAAAACATTTAAAGAACAGCAACGCAAAGATGGCCTCGGCCCCTATAAGTTTCAGCGCGAAACTCCTCAGCAATTAGATACAGTTGCTAATCATGGTTATGGCCGCCCGCTAAAACCTGTTGGTCTGATCAACTCAACGTTCCGCCCATCGGATGATGCTGCGACTTACGGCTTTTTAATTCCTTCAAATATTTTTGCAGTTGTATCATTACAACAGCTGGCTGAAATCAGCAATGATATTACAGGCGATAAGGCCTTTGCAAAAGAGTGTTTGGCTTTATCAAAAGAAGTGGATGCGGCAGTTAAGGAATATGCCATTGTAGAGCATAAAAAATATGGAAAAGTGTATGCTTTTGAGGTAGATGGTTTTGGTAACCACACTTTTATGGACGATGCCAATGTGCCAAGTTTGTTGGCTTTGCCTTACCTCGGGCTCGTTGATAAAGACGATAAAATTTACCAGAACACCCGTAAGCTGGTTTGGAGCGAAGACAATCCATATTTCTTTAAAGGAAAAGCTGCCGAAGGAATTGGTGGTCCTCACGTTGGATATGACATGGTTTGGCCGATGAGTATTATTATGCGTGCCATGACGAGCTCGGATGATAAAGAGATAAGCTGGTGTATTAAAACCTTGCGCGATACCGATGCCGATACCGGTTTTATGCACGAAACTTTCCACAAAGACGATCCGGCAAACTTCACCCGTTCGTGGTTTGCATGGGCAAATACGTTGTTTGGCGAGCTGGTGTTAAAGCTGGTTAACGAAGGAAAAGAGAAACTGTTAGAGGTTTAATTGGTCTTCCAAAAAAAGATACATCACAAAAAGCAACAATCTAATTTAGGTTGTTGCTTTTTTATTTGGTAAAGCTGTTCTTAATTCAACGATTTTTAGTTTTTGATACCAAACCTCGTTGTTGCTGAAAAATTCTAAATCACAATAGGTAATGAGGCCTGAAAATTAGTCCTAAAATTAAGGATCGTTGCGCAACGACAAACCGTAATTAAACAGAGGGATGAATACAATATACTTTCGGGTTAAGTTTTGAAAAAAGGAAACAATCGCTATAATTGATCCTTTTTTGAGCGGTTTTTCGAATTTGTTTCTGCAATTTGACGATTCTGTTACAGCAACCAAGCTATCAGTTAAATAAATTTGTAGCAATAAAAATCAGTATATAAACTACATATAAATGAATAAATCAAAACCTAAGTCAGTAGTGACAAAACTAAAATGTCTCCTGTTTTTGGCAGTACTGTTTCCAATCGTTTCGTGTCAAAACAAAACACCACAAACTGATGCCTACCTGTTTACCTATTTTACGGGTAATGGGCCGGGTGGTGAGGCCATTCGCTATGCGGTAAGTACCGATGGTTATAACTATCGTGCATTAAACAACAACCAGCCGGTTTTGGATTCCAAAAAAATCAGTACGTCGGGTGGTGTTCGCGATCCGCATATTTTACGTGGCGCTGATGGTAAAACCTTTTACATGGTTGCCACCGATTTGTATGTGCCAGAACAAGGCTGGAATAATTTTGCACTGATTTTAATGAAATCGACAGATCTGATTAATTGGAAAACAACAGTAATTAATATTCCGGAGACGTACCCCGAAGAGTTTGGTGATGTAGACCGTGTTTGGGCGCCGCAAACCATTTACGATGAAGCCGCAGGGAAATACATGGTTTACTGGTCGATGAAATACAGTGGTTCCCATCCTGATATTATTTATTATGCCTATGCCAATAAGGATTTTAGTGGTTTCGAGGCAGCACCAAAACAGTTGTTATACAATCCAACCAACAATGCTTGTATCGACGGGGATATTATTGAAAAAGACGGTAAGTTCTATTTTTTCCACAAATCGGAAAGTGGTGCACCCGGAATAAAACTGGCTATTTCTGATAAACTTACAGAGGGGTACGCGTATCCGAATTTTGATCGTGTGGATAAAGAAACCGAACGGGTAGAAGGTTCCGGAGTTTTCAAATTGAATAATTCTGATGAGTATATACTGATGTACGATGTTTATACCAATGGTCGCTACCAGTTTACAAAAAGCTCCGATCTGCAACATTTCGAAGTGATCGACGAAGAGATTTCGATGAATTTTCATCCGCGGCACGGTACGGTAATGCCGATAACTACAGAAGAGTACAATCGTTTAATGACAACTTATGCTAAAACCAGCGATTTGTTTATCGATGTCACTGCCGATCAGTTAAAAAAGAATAACGTGCTTATTAACGGGGAGAAAAAGACGATTCATCTTCCTGTAAAAGTAGGCACAGATTTAAGCACATTTGATCCGCAGTTTACCGCCTGGCGAGGTATAACCGTTGCACCTCAAGGGCCGCAGGATTTTTCGAAGGGTGCAGTTCAATATACCTTTACCATTGTTGGGCAGGAGCCTGTAGTTTACAGCGTTACTGCTTCAGAAGATCATAACCCGGCACTCGTTGGTTTTTACGCCGATCCGCAAGTGTTGTATTCCAACAAAACCGGGAAATACTACATCTATCCAACTTCTGACGGATTTCCGGGTTGGTCGGGCTACTATTTCAAAGTGTTTTCATCCGATGATTTAGTGAACTGGAAAGATGAAGGCAAAATTCTGGATATGAAAGCCGGCGATGTGCCATGGGCTGACGGCAGCTCGTGGGCGCCAACCATTGTGGAAAAGAAAGTGGGTGACGATTATAAATACTACTACCATTTCAGCGGAAACTATGTGGCCGGAGGAGGAAAACAGATTGGTGTAGCGGTTGCTGATAATCCAATCGGTCCGTTTGTTGCCGGAAAAGAGCCGATGATAAAGGAATCTCCTGCAGGCAGGGGACAACAAATCGATCCTTGTGCTTTTATCGATCCCGTTTCAGGTAAAGCATACATCTACTGGGGTAATGGTTATCTGGCAGCAGCAGAGCTGAATGACGATATGGTTTCCCTAAAAAAAAAGACAATAGAAGTATTAACGCCAAAAGGAGGAACACTTGCTGATTATGCGTTCCGCGAAGGAATTTATGTGATTTACCGCGAAGGAACCTATTATTTTATGTGGTCGGTTGATGATACCGGTTCACCAAACTATCATATTGCCTACGGCACTTCCAAATCGCCAATGGGGCCAATTAAAGTGGCCGAAAACCCGATTGTGCTTATTCAGGACCCGGTAAACGGTATTTACGGAACCGGACACCACTCTGTAATTCAGGTTCCGGGTAAAGATGAGTGGTACATTGTATATCATCGTATTAATGCAAAACACCTACATGATAGACCCGGATATCACCGCGAAGTTTGTATCGATAAAATGGAATTCAATGATGATGGT
>NZ_JBFHGM010000371.1:0-4000 GCF_041583095.1 Draconibacterium sp. | reverse complement strand
ACTTGCTTTACTAATAAGAATAATAAACTTACAACGCATGATAAAAAAAGCAGCGATATTCACCTTTTTACTTTTTGTTACAGCAGTGGCAATGGCACAAGTACCAAGTGGTATTCCTTCGGGCACCCCTGAGCCTCTGGAATTGACCTTAACCAATATTATCGTTTTTATTGTGCTGCCGGTTATAATCGTTATTCTGTATATCTACTGGAGACGCAAAAAGCGAAAGTAGTTAAGAAAGCTACTTTAATCCTTCAATCCACTTCAGAATCTTGCGGTAGTGTTTTCCTTCCCAGTAAATCTGTCCGCAACCGTCGCTCTTCCAGAATTCGTTACACATCCAAAAAGTATATTTAGGAACTTTGTCTTTAACCTCTTCGGCATCAACTACCGTTAAACTTCCGTTGCAATTGGAACAGCGCGAAAATGGCCGAAAACTGTTTTGAAGTTGCAACCGTTGCACCACCTCGCGAAGTTGTTTTTGCGGATCGCTGTTGCGCACCCAGTAACCGTGCGAGGCTGCTGTATGTTTCAAAACGCCTTTATCGCGGGTTAAAATAATTCGCTTTTCAGCCACCGAGATTTGCACAATCTCATCATACTTCAGGTTATTACGAAAAAGTGTGTCAAAACCCAGCAAACGTAACTTCTGAGCCAGTTTCCCCAGGTTAACATCTACAACAAATCGGGTTTCACGCAAAGGTTTTGGGCGTAAACGAACCACAGGCGAAATGTCCATCGACTCAAAAACCGGATAAACGGAAACGCGCTCCCCTCCTTTCAGCAAAGTCTCAAAATCAACAGATACACCGTCGACCAATATTAAATCCACTTCAGTGTGCGGCACACCAATTGCTTCGATGCTGTTTTTCACCGATGGCGTACCGGTAAAAGTATATTCAAACGGTTTTTTACATTGATGAACAGGCAGAAAATCATTCAACTCTTCGTAAAACCGAAATATACACCTACGACTCAGTGCTTCATGATTTGTTGCTGATTCATTCACCCTGTTTTATTTTTATGGATACTTAATTTACAACTATTCCTTT
The DNA here is from genome assembly GCF_041583095.1 of Draconibacterium sp. Lineage (NCBI taxonomy): Bacteria > Pseudomonadati > Bacteroidota > Bacteroidia > Marinilabiliales > Prolixibacteraceae > Draconibacterium > Draconibacterium sp. The sequence continues at coordinate 2,948 of NZ_JBFHGM010000371.1, read as the reverse complement.
AAGAAATCGTTCACCAACAACAATCGACTTACAGGTAGCTCTACTTTTTTTCCGGTTCTAAGTCTTAAACTAAAGTTTAAAACCAAAAAACCGGCCGCTGAACGTTTAAACAAACGTTTAAAGGCTCACCGGAGCTCCGCCGGCGTTTAAACAAAAGTTTAAGCCTCAGAATTGTTTTTTGCTTTAAAAGTTTGTTTAAGCCTGTTTTCTCCCGCTGGCCCTCAGTCAACAGGCTGAAAATAAGATGCAAGCCATTTTTTTTGTCTCCCATGATGACACGAATTCCATCGCATTCCGAAAGATAATAAATCATACGCGGCAGCATAATGCTGCAAAATTAAAACTAGCCTGAAAGGCTTTATTAAAATAGCCCGAGGCAACGCCTTGGGTGTTGTGTATTATTTACAATACAGCGCCCTGAAAGGGCAGTTGAATTGCCCTTTCAGGGCGAATATTTGTGTCTGCTATTTTCCCGAGGCGTTGCCACGGGTTAAAATAAATATGGCTTTCAGCCAATTTTATACTAGTGCTCGAATCTATCGCCTTACGAAATTGCAAATGCAAAAAAAAGCCACATCCTAAAATGTGGCTTTGCAATTATTTAGCTTCTTTTTGAGCTTTCATTAGCCAATAGAGTCCCTTCACCCCGATCTTTATATCATCGAGTTTAAAGAGCACAAATATCTTTTCGGTGTAGGCTACAATTCCCCACCCTACTGCGAGGTAGAAGAACCAGGCGTAGAACCCGAATACAAACAATACAAAAAAGAATATACTTTGTACATATCCGGCCGAAACGGCTGAATACAGATGTAGTCCCGGTATCTTACCGAAGCGTGCAAACGACACGATGTAACTCACTACAAACAATCCCAGGAAGAGGAATAAAAACCAGCTGTGTGGTTCAATCTCGGCCCACTTAAATACAAACAAACCTAAAATGGCCATTGCATAAGTACAAATATCGGCAAGGTTATCGAGCGCGGCACCAAAATGCGTTTGTAGCTTTAGGTAACGTGCCAGATTCCCATCGGCAACATCGCTTACCAAACTAATGCAAAGCAACCATACAAACAACGATTCGTTACCGACAAGAGCAGCATAAAAAATTACAGGAAATGCTAACAAACGGTATAAACTAATCGCATTTGGTAGATTTACAATATTCTCGCCACGTACAAAAATTTTCTTCATAATCCTCGTTTAAACTTAATTGGTGTAAACCTAAAAATTAGTTGGTGTAATAACAATGATTTATACCGCAGCCTTTATTTCGTTTACCTGCTGGTCGGTATCGCCGTTAAGGAAATAGCTAAGCATACGATGTATCGATTCGGCAGTTACCTCACTCACTTCCTCTTCAACAATCGAATCGAGATTTGTTGTATCGAAAGTAATATTGGTATCGATATAAGCACCTGTAAACGACATGCCGATAGCCATAATCCGCTCAAGCGAATTCATTTGTTCCTTCTCCAGTGTTAAATCCGGCACCAGGTTAATCGGCATTAAACTGCTGATGCTTCCCAGGATATCTTTATTTTTCACCGAGCTTTTGGCAATTAAATTCAGAATAACCGGCACCTGTTTGGCTTTTACGGCACTCATCAGGTAAGTTACTGCGGTATCGATAGGAATAAGGTTTTGAGTTGAATCCGGATCAACCTTTAAGCGAATTACGCTATCAGGATATTTTTTTGCCAGGTTTTGTACCCGTTTCGAGAAATCGAAAATACCGTAATCGGTTTTGGTTACGCCGGTTTTGTTGTTTCCAACCACCTGCGACAGACGCAAAATACATGCGTTTAAACCCCTGTTATCAATGTAATCTTTAATTACATTTTCGGCATAACGTTTTGATTGTTCGTAGTAATTACGGAAGGCATCAATCTCGGCATTTTCGTAGAATTTTTCTTTAAACGGCTCGTTAATACGACCGCACGAATAGGCAGTGCTTACAAAATAGAAGCGCGATTCTTTTGCCGAATATTTCTGAAAAGTATTGATTGAATTGGTTACTCCCTGCAGATTGGTTCCAAAAATTTCTTCTTTCGATTTTATGTCAAATTTTAAACTTGCTGCAAAATGAAAGTAATCGACGTTTCCCCCGAAAATGGTTTTCAACTCACTTTTCTGCAATGCAAAATCCGCTTCAAATAACGAATAGTCGTGAACCTCAAGATTTGTTAAATCAATAGCCTCCCCGTCCTTCATCTCTTTTAAGGCAGCTTTTACCCGCTCTTCGGCAGTAAATTTTTTATTACTGCGTGCGAGCGCAACTACCTTGTAGTTCTCTGACAATAATTCGTTTATAAAATTAGAAGCAACATAACCGTTTGCTCCGTTTATAACAATTTTCTTCATGACGTAATATTTGATTCGAAGACTCTAAAAAATCTCCACTTTGCTATTCAGTTTTCTTTACTTTCTGTTTTACTATATACAAATTACTCCTTTTTTAGCAGAAATACCAGCATCGCCTCTACATTTTACATATTTACATTAATAGTAAAAGTGTAACTGCTGCCCCAAGAGGAATGGTTAAATTGTCGGACCCACGCCAACTGAGTAATTCTGCCAGTGTGCTAACAACAGCTACTGCAAGTCCAATATAAAAGGTTTTCAAATCGAAAACACCGCGATTAAAATAAAGGGCCAGCAGGCTGATAACAAAGCTGGTGAGTAAAAATGCACCTGATCCGAAAATTGATTTTCCGGTATCGATGCCCAATATTTTTATTTTATGATTGTTCGTTTTAAAGCTGATTCCTACAATGGCTGCCATGGGGTCGCTGATTCCCAAAATCAGCATTGGCAGGATGAAAATAAATTTACTATCGAGTATATCTGATAGTAAAAATGTAAGATAAATTGATGCAGGTAACAGGTAACTTCCAATCGATTTCCGGTCGATATCGTGAATGGAATTCAACTGTTTGCTGTATTGT
>NZ_JBFHGM010000370.1:0-4024 GCF_041583095.1 Draconibacterium sp. | reverse complement strand
GTCCTTTTCCGAACGAACGGCGCCCGATTACAAATCCACGGTCGTTATCCAGCATTGCGCCGGCAAAAATTTCGCTTGCCGAATCCGAAAACTCGTCGATCAATACAAAAACGCCAATGTCGGAGTAAGTTGCTTTTGCCGAAGCATTGTAGGTTTTTCGTTGCTGATGAAGGCCTTCGGTGTACAGAATAGGTTCTCCTTTTTCCAGAAATTCGTCAACCATTTGTAACACGCCAACCAGCGCCCCACCGGGGTTGCTTCTTAAATCGATAATTACCTTCTCGGCACCGGCATCTTTCAGTTTCAGCATTCCCTCCATAAACTCGCGGTAGGTGGCATTCGAAAAACGGCTAATTTTTATAAAACCGGTATGGTCGTCAATCATGTACGACACATCAACACTGTACAGCGGAATATCGCCACGGGTAATTTCAAACTCCAATTCGTCGGCGTAACCCGATCGTACGATTCCCACCCGAACTTTCGAGTTTTTTTCGCCACGCAACAGCGACATCACCGTGTTGTTGTGCACTTTTACACCGGCAATCAACGAGTCGTCGACAGTAACAATGCGGTCGCCGGGCAAAACACCCACCCGGCTTGACGGGCCTTCGGGAATTACCTCAATTACACGTACCGTATCTTCCTGAATAGAAAACTGTACCCCGATACCTGAAAAGTTACCACTCATTTCCTCCTGCACTTCGCTCATGTCGCGGGCAGGAATGTAACTGGTATGCGGATCGAGATTTTTTAGTATCTCCGGAATCGTACTTTCAACAATTTCGCTGGTATTTACGCTGTCTACATAACCCCTGTTAACCAGGTCGAGAATGGCAGATATTTTATTGGGTTGCGAAAATCCCCCGCCATGATACGACGGCGCAGCATTCCGGCTCATTATATTTCCAATCAGAATACCTGCCGCTACGGCAATGGCAATCAGTACGGGTAAAAGTATTGTTGTTTTCTTGTTCATAGGCTTTCTTCAATGGTCAGTAGCTAATAACCTGACCTGATTTTAATGTATATCGCGGCGGCAAACCACCGGTAGCGTCCGGCAAAATTTCACTTTTGCCTTTAAATATCAACCTGCTTTACTTCAATATCAGCACGTTTTAACAGGTTTATGCCATCCTCCAGGCGGTAGCTTTCGGTAAAAACCACACGTTTAATTCCGGCCTGAATAATCAGTTTCGAACACTCTAAACAAGGCGACGAAGTAACGTATAAAGTGGCACCATCACTACTGTTCCCCGACTTGGCCACCTTTGTAATTGCATTGGCCTCGGCGTGCAGTACGTAAGGTTTTGTTATGTTGTCTTCGTCCTCGCATATATTTTCAAATCCTGCCGGCGTTCCGTTGTAACCGTCAGAAATAATCATTTTATCCTTAACAATTAACGCTCCCACCTGGCGGCGTTTACAATATGAGTTTTGCGCCCATATATCGGCCATCTTCAGGTAGCGTTGATCCAATAACTTCTGCTTTTCGTCTTTACACATAAATGTTTTCTTTCTAGAATGGGTATTCGTTTTTTGCAACGATTACAAATGTAATACTGATTTCCGATAAATTCTGAAAATATAACACCCGGAAGCCCTTTGTTGTTGATTTTAAGAATTTTTAAAGATTCCTGATATTCGCCAAATTCTCTTATTTCACGCTGATTACGCAGATATCCGCAGAAAAATATTCCTACAGGTGAAAGACAATCAGCGATAATTTGCGTCATCTGCGAGAAAAATATTTAACTCGCTGAAATTGAAGCTTGCAAAAATTCAGGAAACAAAAAACGCCGCATAAAGCGGCGTCTTCAAATCAATTTGAAATATTTTCTATTCTTTAATTAAAAGCCATACATCCGAGTATTTCGGGAAAGCATTGCGTACCTGAGCCACTCTTCCACGTGCTTCGCTTTCGCTTTTGTACGAATTAACACAAACACGGTAATAACCGGTTTCGCTGTGCAGGATGATAGGCGTAAAACCCTCATCGATAAGCGTTGTACGGTAATTTTTTGCATTATCCAACTGACTAAACGAGCCCAAAATCACAAAGAAAGTGTTTCCGGCGTTTGCAGTCTGATCCGTTTGGCTGGTAAACGAAACCTGCTCTTTACGTATGGCAATCGGTTTCTCGTCGGCCACCGGTTCGGGTTTTGTTACAGCTGTTGGCTGTGTGGTTGTTTCGCTACCCGGTACGGTAAACACTTTTGTTGGTGCTGTAGTGTCAGTGGTATAAGCCGATTCGGCCTGACCCGACGATTTTTGAAATATCTTACATGAAGATGCAGTTAATGCAAGAATCGCTAAAAGAACAACTATCCTATTCATCTCTTTAAATTTTTATTTCTGTATTTCTGTTTAAATTCTAACGCGAAGATACGCATTACACCTGCGTGTGTTTTTGTAATCAAACGCAAGTTTTGCACACCATGTTGTTCGCAACTAAAAAAAATATTTTCGGACAGTTTATTTTTTGCATTTGGCACCGGCACCACCACCGCCAAAGAATAGCATTACACCAATCAGGAAACCAAAGTTATACCAGCCTCCTGCATTGGGGAAAGCATAAATTTCGTAATCGGTAAAAAGACTGGCAATAAAACTAAACAGTAAAATAAAACCGTGGAATATGCCTTTTATGAATCCCGGAGGATCACCAATATTTTCAAACGATTGTGTTGCGCATCCGGCAAAAAGAAGTGCTGCAGCTACTACCACTGCCAATAAAATAAATGTACGTTTCATCTTTTTTGTTTTTTTGATTTATGCGACGAAAATATCCCGCGCACGCTGAACAAGTTAGGTTATATTTATTAAAAAGAAAAGTTGAAAAGGAGAACTACTCCTGAATTATTTGCTGCATAAACGCGACAAAGCCGGGTGTATTAAGCCTTTCGCTGAGCATTACAAAATGCGGATTTATAAGATCGGCTTTGTTGTAAGCCATGGTTTCAAAGGTATCCTGACGAAAAACACTGCCGCCAAACTCTTCTACCATCAACTGGCCGGGTGCAGTATCCCACTCGGAACAAGGGCCTGCTTTAAGGTACATATCGGCATTTCCTTTAATGATCTCTATTTGCTTTTTCGAACTGCCGCAGTGCAATATCTCCAGCTCAAAAGTGCCTCTCATTTTTTCGATCAGCTCGGCTTCGCGGGGTTTAAAAAACGAGCGACTGGTGGCCACTCTTATTTTTCCGTTATAGGGCTCCGGCCTCTGCATTTCTTTGAAATTCCCTTTGCTGTCGAACTCATAAATCCCGCCGCCTTTACCGCAATACCAGCCGTTTTCTTTCAGCGGTTCATAAATCCATCCGTTTTCCGGGGCTGTTCTATTTATCAATGCGACGTTGATGCAAAATTCGCCGTTTCGTTTAATAAACTCCTTGGTACCATCCAGCGGGTCGACCAAAAAGTAATTCTCCCAGGTTTTACGAATTTCGTACTCCGGGAAGTTGGTTTCTTCATCTAAAACAGGAATTTCGGGGAATATTTGCGCAAGGCCTGCATTAATAATCTTACTCGAAGCTTTATCAGCCCGTGTAACTGCTGTATTATCCGATTTACGCTGCTCTTCAAAGTTGTTACTCTCATACACTTCTATGATCGCTCTTCCGGCTTTGGCCAGCACATCAATAACACTATGTACCTTGTTTAATTCCATTCAAATTTAGTATTCACGTAAATGTACGTTATCTGTTTTATCTTTAAAATCGCTGCCCTCGAAAACAAATGCTATTTAAATGTTTCTTCACAAACCGGTCCGCAAACCAATTTCCTTGTGTTTCGTAATAGAATTACTACCTTTTAGCTGAGAATGCCTATGATATTCAATAAAAATAAAAACCGCGAGCCGGCAGTGGCCGGACAATTTTACCCTTCATCTTCCAGCACTTTGGGAAATGAGCTGGAAGAACTTTTTGACGGTGCCGTTAATGTAAAAACCTCGCAACCGCTGCGCGCCCATATTTCGCCACATGCAGGCTATATTTTTAGCGGTGAAGTTGCAGCAGCC
>NZ_JBFHGM010000369.1:0-4047 GCF_041583095.1 Draconibacterium sp. | reverse complement strand
TATCCCTGAGTTTATCGGTCATATTGCACAAGGAGATTTTCAGGAAGCCTACAAAAGCATAAAATCATATAATAGTCTGCCGGCAGTTTGTGGTCGTGTGTGCCCGCAGGAAAACCAGTGCGAAGCGATTTGTGTACGCGGTAAAAAAGATGAACCTGTGGCCATCGGTCGTTTAGAGCGTTTTATTGCCGACTATGCACGTGAGCATAAATTCGAAGAAGAACTTCCGCAGTACAACTCGGGCAGGAAAGTGGCTGTAATTGGCGCCGGTCCTGCAGGAATTGCATGTGCAGGCGAGTTGGCAAAAAAAGGTCACGAGGTAGTTGTTTTCGAAGCACTTCATACGCCCGGCGGAGTATTGATGTATGGTATTCCTGAGTTCCGGTTACCAAAACAAATTGTACGCGAAGAAATCGACTCCATCAAACAAATGGGCGTTAAGATTGAGAAAAACGTGATCGTAGGGAAATCGTTAACCGTGGAAGATCTGAAAGATGATGGTTTTGAGGCCATATTCATTTCTACCGGAGCAGGATTACCACGATTCCTGAATATCGATGGCGAAAACCTGAATGGTGTGTATTCGGCCAACGAATTTCTGACCCGTGTGAACTTAATGGAATCCTTTAAACGCGAAACGCCAAGTCCGGTGCAGAAAGGCGATAAAGTTGCCGTTGTAGGTGGTGGTAATGTTGCTATGGATGCTTGCCGAACTGCCCTGCGTTTAGGAGCCGGGGAAGTTTATATCATTTACCGACGCGGTGAAGACGAATTGCCTGCACGAGCAGAAGAAATTGAGCATGCAAAAGAAGAAGGCATTCAGTTTAAGTTGCTTGCCAATCCGGTAAAAATTCATGACAATGGTAACGGATGGGTAGGAGCCATCGAAAATCAGCAAATGGAACTGGGCGAACCCGATGCATCAGGACGTAGAAGACCGGTTGCGATAGAAGGAGAGACTTTTATGCTCGATGTAAATAAGGTTGTAATTGCAGTGGGGCAGTCGCCAAACCCCTTAATTACACAAAGCACTAAAGGGCTTGATTTGCATTCGTGGGGTGGTATTATCGTTGACGAGCAAACCATGAAGACAAGTATGGACAGTGTGTATGCCGGTGGCGATGTAGTTACCGGTGCAGCAACAGTAATTCTGGCAATGGGTGCCGGAAAAACAGCCGCACAAGCTATCGATACGCAATTGAATTAGTATATCCGGTAATGATGGTCTCAATCAAAGTGAGGCTATCACTAAGCTGGTGCACTTTGATAAGAACATAAAATATAATGGAGCTTTCGGGCTCCTTTTTTATTGCAAAATAGTTTCATGTTGCATTCGTACCCATCCTCTTATCCTTCCCTGCCAGCAACTACTCTTCATACACAAATATTTTACTAATAATTTCTGTAAAAGGAATTCTAAATGAGGCGCATGCTAGGTTTCATTTTCAATTGACTTTTCTATTTGCGCCTTTGTTAATACTTCTCATTAACCCCGGGCGGCACTTTCCCGATGAATCGGGAGTTTGCCCGGGGCTGAATTAATACGGACTTTCAGCCCGATATTTTATTTGATTAAAAGAATAAGCGCTGAAAGTGCGTAATATTTGAGCCCAGGGCAAGTAATTCAACGAATTACGTCGCCCTGGGGCATGATGATATGATTTGAATCGTCCGGTGAAAGAAAATGATCGAAGCTAATTGGTACTCCCGGACGAAATTTAAATCAGAAAAAGATGTGTATAAAGGGTAGCTTCGAAGAAGGGAGAGACAGGAGAGAGGGTATATTTGTTTCATTTGAATGAAATTGTGTCGATCATTATTTTTCAGCGTTCAAAACCAACACTTTATCGCCAGCCTGCACACTCTCTGCTGAGCTAAATAACCTGATTCTTCCTTTTTCATTTTCGATCAGAATCGGTAAGGTGTTCTCCAGATCGATTTTATTTTCAGCAATCCATTCTTTGCACGACACTTCTTTTTCAACCGGAATGCTGCTTTCACCGGCTTCATCATGTTGCATTTTGTGCACCCATTCATCAAGGCCAACTGGCGATGCAAACAAGAGATTTATATTCTCAAGTCCTGTTGTTTCATTAAACTCTTCTGACGGAGATTGAGCAACAGCAATTTCAGGAACAAGGAACTTTTCTTTTGCCATTTTTGCGGCCAGCGTATTTACCCGGTTATTTGTTGTCATTCCTACAACTGTCAACACATTGTCGGCTTGTAAGTCTTCCCACATGTCTTCGTGCAGTGCGTTGCCAAACAGACTGTTGAAACCCGCTTTTTCTGCCCGGGCAGCCAGTTCGCGGTTATTATCAATAAGCGTAACCGGAGTCTGATCTTTGAAATATTTAGCCAGAATAAGGCTTAGTGGATTTACTCCGAGGAATACAATTCCACGGCGTTCGTCCATATAAACCAGCTCGCCCCGTTTGCGCAACCATTTGGTGGTCCAGCTTAAAAGCACAGGTACGGTAAGGGTGGTAAAAATGGCCATAAACACCAGAATGGAGAAAATGGTTTTGTCGATAATGCCCATGCCAAGGCCGATTTCAGCAATAATAATTTCAACCGCTCCGCGGCCGTTCATTCCTGTACCAATGGTAATTCCTTCGCGCCAGCCATTTCGCGAGGGAAGGTAAAACAAGGCAGTACCCACAATTTTACCTACTATTGCCAGTGAAGTAACCAGTATCAGCAAACCCAGATCGGTTTGAAAAACGGTAACATCAACAAAAAAACCGGCCGTTACAAAGAAAATCGGAGCCATAAAACCGATGGAAACATCGTAAAAAGCTTTGTTCAGTTCTTTCGAGATCTTTTTTGGGAAGAGGTTGTCTTTTATAAACAAACCGGCCATAAATGCTCCTAAAATGCTGTGCATTCCGGCCAGTTCTGCCAACTCGCAATACCCAAAAGTTACAATCAGAATAAGCGTAAAATAGGCGGTGCTGTTTTTCATTCCTGAGCGTGTAATGTACTTTCCGAGGTGCGGCAAAAGGAACACGCCTATTGAAATAGTAAGGCCAAAAAATACAAGGATCTTACCGCCAATAAGCAGTAGTTCGCTGATGTTTATCACATTGGTTTCGGCAAAGTTGGTAATGCCCGAAAAGATAACCAGTGCCAGCGTATCGGAGATTAGCGCGCCGGCCATTAACACATAGGCAATGCGTGTATTAAGCAGTTTCAAGTCGATAAGAATACGACTTTTGGTAGCCAGCGAAGTTACGCCAATGGCAATGGCAACAAACAATCCGGCAATTGGTGTTCCGCCCGTCCAGACAATGGCAAAGTAACCCAATACAAAGGGTACAAAAAATCCACCGATGGCCGCCAGTAACCCCGCCCACGAAGCCTTTTTCAGGTCGCGAAAGTCGATTTCCATCCCGATGTAAACCATCAGCAGGATTATACCGATTTCGGCCAGCACTTTAACCGCCTCGGAATATTCGAGCCATCCCAGTACGGCCGGTCCCAGCACAATTCCGATAAGCAATTCGCCGAGAATGGCCGGATAACCGATCTTTCGTATCGCAAATCCCCCAAGATATGCTGCAAGTAATACTGCCGAAATATTCAGAATATTAATGTGAAATTCTTCCATAGCGCTGTTTTTATCGTTATGTCCCTTTCACAATATATGAAATTTAGTCCAAATAGAATACCTGGGTGTATTAAATAAGTTGTTAATGAGTTTGCAGTTGTATTACTGCATAAACAAAGGGGAGGAGTGGCTTGCCAATTATTATCCTGCTATTAATCCGGGGTTTCGTTTTTTCTAAATGGCGAAGGAATATAGGGTTCGCCGTTCAGCACTTTAATGGTATTTGTTATTGAAAGTAAAGTGTTTATCAGAAGTACACCAAGGAGTGGAGTAGTAACATTTGCTTTCCAGTAAACCCACAGACAACCTGTAAGAACACCACAAATAAGGAGTTGAAAGCTGATAACCGAACGGTAGTGGCGCGACATGGCTGTTGTTTTGTGCTTTCTGGCCCGCCACATCAGCACGGTTGGAAACACCAGCGGAAGGATGCCACT
>NZ_JBFHGM010000368.1:0-4070 GCF_041583095.1 Draconibacterium sp. | reverse complement strand
CTGTTGAAAACAACTACGCCAACAGGCTGGCTTTTTTAGATGCATATGAAATTGATGCACTACTAATGGCTGCTGGTTGTTTCTCGGCTGGTTCAGACAAAACCGGCACCGTTGATATTGATGAAGTAGTATACATTAATGGTTTTCTTGATTGTTGTGGACTGAATCCAATTTTAAATGACCATGATTACGATTTTAACCACGACAACAATTATTACTTTAATTTCACTGAACCGAGATTAGGCGACGCACAGTTTCATTATAATCGTGGAGTTTACGAAGACCGATATATCCAGTTTCTGGTTTGGAACAATGTCTATTATCCTGTAAATGAAGACGGCGTCTCAGAGGGGCCGGTATTCTCAATTTATGACATTTTTGAAGGTAATGTTGATTATAAAGGAATCGGTGCTCAGCCGCAATTTACTTATATGTGGGGAAGCTTTGCTCACGACAAAGTACAGGGTTTTGTAATCGCCATTGATGATGCAGTACAAGTTCTGGATTATGTACATGGCGATTCAAATATTATTTTCTTACCAAATTATCAACCTTAAAATATAAAATCACCAGGCAATTGTGGGTTTATTAAATTTTTCCCGTGTAGTAATCTGAAGAGTGACCATCTGCCTTTCCCGGGCAGATGGTTCCTTAAAATCCGGCAATATGTTTACACATCGTACCACAATTTCTCTTCTAAAAGGATGTATTCTTTTTATCTTTTACTTTGGTACTACCCACATTTTAACTGCACAACACAGCCGGATAGAAAAATCAAACCAAACGGAATTAAAGCAGTTTGCCTGGCAAAGAGGTGCTGCGTGGACAGAACAAAAGAAATTTGCAGATTCAGTTGCAGCCAGCTTAAACATACCCGTGTTTTATATCGAAGAAACCGGGCGGATAGTTAGTCTTCAGCGCACGGGGCTTAACAATAAACCGGTTTATTATGCCACCGATAATTTAAGTGTTGCCTCAACACTTTCAGTCGATCAGCTTTGGTCTGCCGGCAACGAATACCCCGAACTTACGGGTGAAGGCATTGAAATAAACCTGTGGGACGGAGGCACGGTATTGGCTACTCACCAGGAGTTGATGAGCCCTGAAGGTTCGCGAATTACGATGCGCGATTTAGATTTGCCCCTATCCGATCACTCCACACATATTTCCGGAACGATGATAGCCACGGGAAAAAAAACCGAAGCCAAAGGAATGGCAGGACTAGCCCTTATAAAAGCATGGGATTTAAATAATGACATTGCCGAAATGGCCAGTTCTGCTGCCGATGGCATAGCAATTTCAAATCATTCGTACGGACCATTATGCGGTTGGTACTACAATTCACAAAACGAAAACTGGTACTGGTACGGCGATCCCGGCATTTCGGCTACCGAAGACTACGAGTTTGGTTTTTACAGCGATGTAAGTGCCGACCTTGATTATATTGCGTTGATGGCCCCCCACTACCTCATCGTAAAATCGGCCGGAAACGACAGAAACGATGGTCAGGAAACGGCAGTGGCACATTACGTGTGGGATGAAAACTGGGTTTTGGTGAACGATGAACGCGAACCTGACGGTGGCGAAGATGGTTACGACTGTCTGTCGCCGGTGGCGGTAGCCAAAAATATATTGACCATAGGAGCTGTTGATGATGCCCAAAATATGACTGCCTTTAGTGGTTTCGGGCCAACTGATGACGGACGGATAAAGCCTGACCTGGTTTCTGATGGTGTGGATGTTTATTCCTCCATCTCGTCAACCAACACAAGTTACGAAACCTACACCGGCACTTCAATGTCTACCGCAGCTGCAACCGGTTCTATTGCTCTTTTGCTTCAACTTCAGGATTTGCTTCGCCCCGGAGTTAAATTAAGATCTTCCACCTTAAAAAGTATTTTGATCCATTCCGCCACCGACTTGGGTAATCCCGGTCCCGATTACAGTTTTGGATGGGGGCTGATTAATAGTAAAGCTGCAGCCGATATTATTTACAACAATTCAAACAATCAGGGCAAAACTATTTATGAGGCAGTTTTAAACGAAGGAGAAGAAATAACAATCCCTGTAAAAACAACCAGCGATGCGCCATTTTTTAAAGCCACAGTTTGCTGGACAGATCCGGCAGGGCAAGCTTCCTCACCAGCTCTAAATCAAAGAACAAGCAAACTGGTAAACGACCTTAATTTGACAGTAGAAAATACAACAACAGGACAGGCTATTCTTCCCTGGGTGCAGGATGTTGAAAGTCCGGCAACTTCGGCTACGCACGGAATAAATCATACCGACAATGTGGAACAGGTTTATTTTAAAAATCCGGTCGATAATGATTTTACGATCAGAATCTCACATTCAGGAACTCTGTCCGGAGGTTCGCAACAATTTAGCCTCGTAGTTACCGGCATCGAAACATTGTCGGAAATTTTTCCTCCTCAAAATTTAAGCTATTCCATAAGCGAATCTGCCATTTTGCTCAGCTGGAGTCCTCCCGTTTCAGGCATTCCTGATAAATATAAAATCTACCGAAATAGCTCTTTTCTGGCCGAAAGTAATACGCCCGCCTATTCGGATGCGTCGATTATTTTCGATAATGAATATTTGTATTACGTAACAGCGGTTTATACCATTAATAACGCAGAAACCGAAAGCCTTGGAACCAATGAAATTATAGTTTACCCCCGATCAGCCCTTGAATTACCGTACATTGTCGATTTCGAAACCGGAACAAATGATGTAAAGATAAAAAACAACATTTCCGGATGGCAATGGGGAGATAGCGACTCGTTAAATTGTTATTACCTCGATTTTTCATCCGATTCCACGAAGTTTATTGCCTCCGATTCGTATTCTGCCGGAGAAGCAGTACATGTTTCCGATATAGCGGCAACTCCCCCGCTATTGCTTGGTAATTATTTAAACTGTACGCTTTCATTCGATTATTTGCTAAAAACGGAAATTTACGACGCCATTGATGAACTACACGTAGTTTACAAAAAACAGGAAGAAACGGAGTGGCATGATTTAATTAAGCTGGAAAAAGCCGTTGCATGGACACATAAAACAGTTGAACTGTCCCCTGAAATTTGTAAAAACGGCACACAGCTGGGCTTCTGTTACGACGATCTTTACCAATGGGGAATGGGCGCCGGACTGGACAATATTTCTGTCACGGGCGAAGAAAAACCACGTGTTACAGACCTTACCATTATGGCATTAGATTATCCGGTTTCAACATGTTCTTTGTCCGGGGATGAAAAAGTAGCCGTATCAATCAAAAATATCGGACCGGATCCGGCCTTAGCCGGCGACCGTATTTCAATTCTTATGAAGTGTACCTCCAACGAAAACGTTGAAGAAATTGCGGTGCTTGCTGAAACGCTCTTATCCAACGAAGTGTTGAGCTATGAAATGAACAGGCGTTTGGACCTGAGCTATGAACAGAGCTACACCTTTGAATTTTATCTTACTTGTGCACTCGATAGCAACAGTACCAATAATTCATTCGAAAAAACCATCGAAATATATGGATATCCGCAACCAACAATCGTTACATCTGACCTTTCATTCTGTGAAGATGAGCTGCCAATTCTAATCGAGGCAGTTCCCGAAGGAGGAATACTTTGTGGTGAAGGTGTTTCCGGACTCTATTTCGATCCGTCACTGGCCGAAGCGGGAACACATACCTTAACCTACACCATAAACGAAAATGAATGTACAGGTGAAATTGAATTTCAGGTAGTCGTGGATTCTATCATTCAGCCCCAAATATTAAATGACAAGCTTACTTTCTGCGAAGATCAACTAGCCGTTTTAATCGAGGCAGTTCCCGAAGGTGGAATCCTTTCCGGTGAAGGTGTTTCCGGGCTTTATTTCGATCCGTCAGTGGCCGGAGCGGGAACACATACCTTAACCTACACCATAAACGAAACTGAATGTACTGGTGAAATTGAATTTCAGGTGGTCGTAGATTCTATCATTCAGCCCCAAATATTAAATGACAAGCTTACTTTCTGCGAAGATCAACTAGCCGTTTTAATCGAGGCAGTTCCCGAAGGTGGAATCCTTTCCGG
>NZ_JBFHGM010000367.1:0-4075 GCF_041583095.1 Draconibacterium sp. | reverse complement strand
TGGTGCTGTGAAATCGGCCTTCTATTTATGGATTAACGGCGAAAAAGTAGGTTACTCACAAGGAAGCAAAACACCTGCCGAATGGGACATTACTCCTTATTTAAAGGAAGGCGAAAATATTGTGGCAACCGAAGTTTACCGCTGGTCTGACGGTTCATACCTGGAAGCACAGGATTTTTGGCGCATAAGCGGAATTGAACGTGATGTTTATCTCTATTCTACACCAAAAGTGCGCATCCGCGATTTTTTTGCCAAACCCGATTTGGATGGCAAATACACAAACGGAGTATTTAGTCTTGATGTTGATCTGAGCAATCACACTTCTAAATTAAGATCGGGAGACTACACCATTAAATACAGTATTTATGATGAAAGTGGTTCAGCGCTATTGAGCCGTGAACAGGAAGTTAAAATCCATAGAAAAGAAAGTGCTTCTCTTCATTTTTCTGAAGAACAAATAAAAGATGTAAAAAAATGGACGGCCGAAACTCCTAATTTATATACGCTCGTAATTAGTCTGATCGACGAGAACGGCACCACTGTTGAAGCCGTTAACTCAAATATTGGTTTCCGTAAGATTGAGATAATCGATGCAGTGTTTCATATCAACGGAGTTCCGGTTACCATAAAAGGTGTAAACCGACACGAGCACGACCAATACAAGGGCCATGTAGTGAGCGAAGAGGCTATGATAAAGGAAATTGCATTGATGAAACAGTTCAACATTAATGCGGTGCGTACCAGCCACTACCCTAACGACGAACGTTTTTACGGTTTGTGCGATAAATACGGTTTATATGTTACAAACGAAGCCAACATCGAGTCGCACGGAATGTATTACGGAGAACATTCGCTGGCCAAAAAACCGGAATGGACAACGGCGCATGTCGACCGGAATATGCGTATGGTTGAGCGTGATAAAAACCATCCTTCGGTAATTGTCTGGTCGATGGGAAATGAAGCCGGCGATGGTGAAGTTTTTTCGGCCGTCTACAAAGCCATAAAAGAACGTGATCCTTCACGTCCCGTTCATTACGAGCGTGCCATTATGGGCGACAACACTGATATTTTCTGTCCGCAATACCCAAGTGTTCAGGCGCTGGAAAATTATGGATCGAAACATCAGACTAAACCGTTTATCTCAAGCGAATATTCGCACGCCATGGGAAACAGCAACGGTAACCTGGTTGATTTGTGGGAAGTGTTTAACCGCGACAGAAACGACCAGCTACAGGGCGGCTACATTTGGGACTGGATTGATCAGGCGCTGGTAAAAAAAGCGGACGACGGTACTGAATTCTGGGCGTACGGTGGCGATTATGGCGAAAATATGCCAACCGACTACAACTTTGTTTGTAACGGAATTATCTCAGCTGATTACACCCCGCATCCGGCCATGTGGGAAGTAAAATATGCTTACCAAAACGTAAAAATAGAGCAAATTGACAGAGCTTACCGAATTACCAACATGTTTGATTTTATCGATCTGAGCAATTACGAAATCCGCTGGACTTGCACTCGTGATGGTAAATATTATAGCTCCGGTGTTCTGGAAAATATCAACCTTAAACCGGGAGAATCAACAGATGTGGATATTGATTCAGGAATAAAAATTGAATTTAGCGATTCGGAACCTCATGAATTCTTTATCGATTTTTCAGTAAAACTTAAGGAAGATAAAGCATTCCGTAAAGCCGGATATGAAGTGGCGCACGAACAATTTCCTGTTAAAATAGAGATGGTAAGTACAGCTGATGCACAGACATCTTCGCCGGAACTGAAACTGGAAGAAACTAATACTAATTTTACCGTTAGAGGACCGCAATTCATTATTACCTTTGACAAAGAAACAGGTACAATATCTTCGTACAAAATGAACGGCACGGAGTTGATTCAAAAAGGTTTGCAGGTGAATTTCTGGCGACCTGCCAACGACAATGATAAAGGCAGCAATATGCTTGGTCGATTAGGCGTTTGGCGCGAAGTTTCAAGGAACTTAAAACCCGAAAGTGTTACAGCCGTTGAAACTGATGACAACAAAATTTACCTGACAACAAAATACAATTTTGAGAAGATTGATGCAACACAGTCGGTAGTTCATGAGATTGATGGAAACGGGAAAATTGAGGTTACAAGTACTTTTGAAACGTCGAACGTAGAACTCCCCAACATTCCACGAATTGGTATGCGTTGGGAAATGCCGGTGAATTTCGACAACCTGAAATATTTTGGTCGCGGGCCACACGAAAACTATATCGACCGCAACCACAGTGCTTTTGTGGGTATTTACGAAAGCAAGGTGGCCGACCAGTATTTTAAATACGTTCGTCCACAGGAGAATGGCTACAAAACCGATGCTCGCTGGTTCGAGTTGAGAAACGAAAACGGCTTGGGCTTAAAAATATCGGGCAATCCGGTAATTGGCTTCTCTACCCTGCATAATCCTATCGAAGATTTTGACATGGAAGACAGGAACGACTATCGCCACACCAACGACATTGTGAAAAAAGACGGTGTATTTATTTGCACCGACCTGCTACAAATGGGTGTTGCCGGCGATAATTCGTGGGGAGCACAACCAATGCAGCAGTATCAGATTCCGGCAAAAGATTACCAGTACAGTTTTACAATCGAGCCAATATTTTAATTAGCAACATCAGTAATTTAACTAACAATGCAGAAGGCTATCATTTTATTCGTCGTCATGACAATCAGTTTGGGGATTTTTGCCCAATCTGCCGACATCGTACCAAAGCCGGTTTCGGTGGTAAAAAAAGAGGGAGTGTTTAAAATTACCTACAACACAAAAGTTCTTTTTAACGCCTCTAATGAAACTGAAAAAGAATTCTCCGATCTGGCAAAAGATCTTTTAAAAAGCGCGACAGGTAACACTCCTGAGTTTGTTGCAACAACAGCTCCGAAAGAAGGCAATATTCTTATCCAGCTCAACAATCCACTCGATACAAAAATCGGCAACGAAGGTTATACACTTTCTATTCAAAACGACCGCGTATTTTTAAATGCCAATACAACAGCAGGTCTATTTTATGGCATGCATAGCATTTGGCAGCTGTTAACGGCAAACGATGGCACTACACTGCCCTGCATGGAGATTACCGATTATCCTCGTTTTGGCTGGCGTGGTTTGCATCTTGATGTGTCGCGCCACTTTATGCCCGTTGAGTTTATTTACAAATACATCGACTACATCGCGCTGCACAAAATGAATGTTTTCCACTGGCATTTGGTGGATGATCAGGGTTGGCGTATTGAAATAAAAAAGTACCCAAAACTTACTGAAGTTGGCGCATGGCGTGCCGACCGTGAAGACCTGGATTGGAGCTCACGAAAAGAACCGGTTAAAGAAAGCGAACCAAAATATGGCGGCTTTTACTCGCAGGAAGAGGTAATAGCCATTGTTGAATACGCGCGAAAAAAACATGTTACGGTAATTCCTGAAATTGAAATGCCGGCACACGTTATGTCGGCGTTAGCAGCTTATCCTGAGTTTTCGTGCACCGGAGAATACAAACCGGTTCCTCCGGGCGGAGTTTGGCCGATCACGCATATTTTCTGTGCCGGAAAAGAAGAAACATTTAACTTTCTGGAAGATGTATTGACAGAAGTTATGGGCCTTTTTCCTTCAACTTACATTCATATTGGAGGCGACGAAGCCACAAAAACCGAATGGGAAAAATGTGAGCTCTGTCAGAAGCGCATGACTGACGAAGGATTAAAAGACGAGCATGAATTACAAGCTTATTTTATCAAACGAATTGAGAAGTTTCTGAATAAAAACGGCCGTCAGTTGATTGGCTGGGACGAAATTCTGGAAGGCGGACTTGATCCGACAGCAACCATTATGTCGTGGCGTGGTTCCGATCCGGGTATTAGAGCTGCAAAAGCCGGTCACGACGTGGTAATGTCGCCAACCTCGCACTGTTACTTTGATTATTACCAGGGCGACCCATCACTGGAGCCAAAAGCTTTTGGTGGAAATATCACCTTGAAAAAAGTATACAACTTCGAACCTGTTCCTGCTGAATTGAGTGCCGAAGAAGCCAAACATATTATT
>NZ_JBFHGM010000366.1:0-4082 GCF_041583095.1 Draconibacterium sp. | reverse complement strand
TTTACAACTAGTATATTCATATTCAAAAGTTTATTATTAATAAGGATAACTACCACAATTTGAACTCCTTGTATATATAACAAAGTCCTTTTTCGTGGTCATTTCATATTATCTAAATAGACGGTTGTATTTGGGGAACTTAAAACAATATTTATTAGCCGGAAAAGAAGGTCTCCGCGTTATCATTTAAAATTGCGTCTTTATCTTTTTCAGACAAAAATCCTGCATGTTTTACTACCACATCGATCAATTGCTGATAGGTATATTTTTTCATGGTTGAAGGAATATCACTCCCCCACAGAATCTTTTTGGCGCCAACTATTTCAATCGCCTGTTGAAGTAAGCCCAGTGCTTTTGAGCATGGATAATCGTCATTAACAAAAGCTGCAGTGGAAGAAAATCCGAAGTACACATTTTCCATATCTTTTCCGAGCTGAAGCATTTCATTTCGACGATCTTTTGCGTTTTCATCAAGTCCATTGCGATAAAATCCCAGGTGTTCAATCAGCATTTTAGTTTCAGTAAAACGTTCTGCTATAAAACGGATATTTTCAACCTGGTAACCCTTATTAAAAATATCGCCGGTATCAAGAATTACCCGCAAGCCTAACTTTTCAACGGTTTCCCAAACAGCAATCATTTCCTCTCCAACAAGCGAAAATCCGGGATAATTACCCGACCAACCCCACTCTTCGCTTATTTCAAGTTTTAGTGTATTTTGTTTTTCTGAGGCATACTTTTGTATAATATTGCAGGCATCCTTTTTCATAGGATCAACCTGGATGGTCCCTATAAACCGATCAGGATACTTCTCAATAGCCAGATGAATTTCGTCGTTCAAAATCCCGATCACCGGATTCTGTAACAATACGGCCTTCGAAACACCACAAAAATCCATGGTTTCAATGAGCGTTTCTGCAGTAAACTGGGTATCATGAAAAAATGGAGGTAAGAAATTAATTTCTTCATTCTTCCACAATATTCTACCATATTTTGCAGTGGCTGTTTTTTGGCCTCGCTTGATCCCGTTTATGCCATAAATAATATGGGCATGGGCATCGAATATTTCAAAAGATTTGTTCATACCGTAATAGTATAACCAATTATTTATCTCCTAACATCTCCATAATGTAAGGTGAAACATAGCTTCTAAGCACGCTTCTAATTTGCACCGGTTTCCCTTTGTCATCAACTGCTACAAAAGTAAAAACTCCTTGCGTAACTTTGTATTCACTAAGATCCTCTCTTGAACGAACAATTAACTCAACACCTATATCAATGGATGCATTTCCTATCCTGTCAACCTTTGTGTAAACCATAAATACATCTCCATTGTGAATAGGTTTAATAAAATTAAGATTACTAACCGAAACAGTAACGGCCGGAGACTTAATCACTTCTTCAAGCTGAATTGAAGCGGCTTTATCCATTTTAGACATCACCCAACCACCAAATGCAGTGCCGGCATGGTTAAGATCTGTAGGGAATGTTCTTCCTTTCAGAGAGAGTTGTCTCATTTTTTATATGGTTTTAGTTTTCAAAGTGCTAATACTCATCTTTATCTGTGCTAATTGGCTTGTGTGTTTTAAGCCACTCCTGCCCTTCTTTTGTCAGAAAAAAATCCATCCACAAATAGTACATTCGTTTATTCTCATCAACTGATACCCAATGACTGGAACCAATGGGAATATGTAATAAGAAGTATTCTGTAAACTCTGTCGATGCACCATCGGCATGAACTACAATATCGTTATCTGTTAGCCCGAGAAACAACTGATCGAGCATGGGGTGTTCGTGGGCGCCAACTTCATCGGGTCCCGGGGCTTCAACCGTGCCAAGTGCAACACGCGGAATAATATCCTCAGGCAACACTGTTCGGCTAACCGTATTCGGGCTCTTGATTTTTTCAGTATAAGGGTCACAGTCATCAAATTCCGTAAAATAAATGTCATATTTACTGTCATCGGGGAATCCGTTCAGGTCGGCAATATCCTGCTCAGATAGTTTTTTTGTAAAACGCACAAAATGCAACTCCTCCCCTTCCGGCACTTCAATTTTTATGCTTTTATACGTCATTGGGATTGCAATCGACTCTGGCACCAATTTAAATGAACTTGTATCGGTTTTCAAGGTGCCGTTGCCTTTCACAAAAAGAAACATACTTATATTTTCGTCCGAAAGTTGAACTTTATGCACCGTTGGCCCAACATAGGCAATGTGTTCTATTTTAGTATCAGCAATTTCTCCCGGCAGAAGTTCTTCCTTAAACAATTGTTTTCCTGATGGTAATTCCATTTTCATTTGCTGAACAACAATTTCAGGTGTATTTGAGCATGAAATACAAACTCCTAAAACCACGAACAGTATAGAAATGGATGCAGTATTTTTATGAAACAATGCTACTAAAGACTTCATACTTTCAAGTTATATATATTCGAACATCATTCAACCAAAAGAACTAATACATCAACTTCAACTTCAGGTTCTCTTCTACTACAATTTTCCCCGAGTTTCTGATTTCGTTATTGGCGTATGAATTGTTTTTTGCGCCCCACAGCAATGCCACCAGTTTAACCGGATTATTTTTAAAGGTATTATCGGCTATATTTACGTTTACGATACCACGTGTATTTAATAGAATATCGTTCTCTTCACGGCCTCCGCAATTCGTAAACGTACTGTTTGTTACCACTAAGTTTCCTCCAATGGTCGACTCATCATATCCTCCTCTGTAATAATCGATTACATTACTTTTTACTTTGTTGAACCGGCAATTATCAATTGTTAGAAATTCCACATTGTAATCTCCATTATCATCGGTTTCTTCTGAAAGTTCAATGCCGTTATCACAGTTTAAAATTTCACATCCAACGAATGTAATACTATCAGAAAACGACTCTTTATAGGCCTTCAGCACGTAGTTGAACTTTTCAATACTGCAGGCCAACACTTCAACGTCATACAGGGCCGACATATTTTTCTGCAATGATGCAAAGGCAAAATTATCTCCGTTTCCTTCCAACAAAATGTTTTGAACCTTCAGCTTCCCCTTCGGATTCATTTGGAAGAGCGGGGTATTCTTTTCCCCTTTATAAACAATCTTTGTTTCGGCATCTTCTGTGGCTGATTTTAAGGTAATTTCTTTATCAATGTCAAGCGGTGCGTCAATAGAATATTCTCCGGCTACCAGCTCAATAATATCGCCACTGGATGCTTCTCTAATTTTTGCCTGTAAATTTCCGTCTTCTGCCGAAACCTTTAAAATCTTTGATTCTGCTTTCGGTTTTTCACTGGCAAACCAGTTGGCACCATATTTCGTTTTATCAAGAATTTCAGGATTCACCATTGGCACATCGCACATTGCTCCTACTTGATTACTTTCGGTACGCGTATTACCCAAAATATCAGTGGTTATTGTTCCAAACTCAAAACCATTATACGGTTCTACATCGCAAACCTGACTTGAAGGAGCATAAATGTAATCGGTAATTTTGTTCATGGTAAAATCGCAATAATCAAATGTATTTTGCTTTGTATATGCCATTTCCTTACTGTTAATCACATTACTTTTAAAAGTAACTCCATCAATTTTA
The DNA here is from genome assembly GCF_041583095.1 of Draconibacterium sp. Taxonomy (NCBI): domain Bacteria; kingdom Pseudomonadati; phylum Bacteroidota; class Bacteroidia; order Marinilabiliales; family Prolixibacteraceae; genus Draconibacterium; species Draconibacterium sp. The sequence goes on along the minus strand of NZ_JBFHGM010000366.1, from coordinate 489 downwards.
TCATAAGCAACTACCGGAACCGAAACATTTTCAGCAGTATAAACAATGTTATTGGCAACAACTGTTCTTTCAGGCCGTGCAGAACGAATTTCAGAAGGAGGAAGGACTTCTGCCTGACTTAGGTTAGCGCCTACACCAAAATGCCATGGCGATCTACAATCAACCCATGTGTTATAAGCAACTACAACATCGGTAACCTGGTTGTAGCGGTTCAATGGCGATTTTGGAATTCCATTCATAACAGCTAAAGGTGCCCTGAAATTATTTCCTTTCAGGTTGTAGAAATAGTTATTTACCACCCAGTGTCCGGTATTTACAATTCGGATACCACCAATATTTTCAGAATTATCATCGCCAATAAAGTAGTTGCCGTCAATCCAGCAGTAATTGCCATGGCGCATTACCAACGATCCCTCGCATTTATAGAATACATTATTTCTGAACTCGTTGTAATTGGTTTTACTTGAGATTACTTCAACCTCGCCATTA
>NZ_JBFHGM010000365.1:0-4096 GCF_041583095.1 Draconibacterium sp. | reverse complement strand
GTTTTTAAAAATAAGGTCATGGGAAGTGCCGATGATTGAAGAAGTTCAACAAAACGATTATACGAGACCGTATTGGGAAAGTCTTGGTGCATATGCTTTTTCACATAAAAGAGATAGAAGTGTTTTAGATTTTTAAAAGCACCAAAGTGGAATAGTATCATTATCGTAATCACTTCGCTTTGGCTCATTCGAGGCTTTCTTTTGGGGTTGTTGCCCAAAGTATGTTTTGAAACTGTTTTGTTAAATTCTTTACAAAAATCATGTGTTAATACGAAGATTTCGGTAATTTTATCGTTGCTTAAATGCATGGATTTTGCTTCTAATTATTTGTTTGTCAGACTCTTAAATTAGCAAAATCCTTTTTTATTTCCAAGAATATTTTCAGGTTTTATTTCTGCAAGTTATTGACATTTAAACAGTTAAAAATCGAACTCGGGTTAGTACTTTTGGAATGCCCTGTTTGGGTGTCCCAGCCCAATTTAGGGTATATTTAATCTGTGTTTGTCAGGAAAAAGAAAAACAAGAGTGGAGTTATCAGCGTGCAAATCATTGATAAAAGCACCGGAAAGTATAAGATGATAAAAACCATAGGGAGCAGTTCAGATCCTGATTTGGTTGAACAACTTGTAAAAGAGGGAGAAACCTGGATAAAGGACAAGATTGGACAAAAAGAACTGGACTTTACTAGTGAAAGGGATTTTACCGAAACAATCCTGGAAAACATCGAACAAATTACCGTAGCCGGTACTTCCTTATTGTTAGGAAAGATCTTTGATGAGATTGGATTTGATGCTATTGACGACGAACTTTTTAAGCAACTGGTCATTGCACGTTTGTGTTTTCCGGCAAGCAAACTTAAAACAACTGATTTTCTCTCCAAATATCATTTTTTGTCGGTTGAAGCACAACATATTTACAGGTATATGGACAAGCTTCACAACAGTCAAAAGGAGTTGGTACAAGATATTAGTTATGCGCATTCATTGAAAGTACTCAACAATGAGATAAGCGTTGTTTTTTATGATGTTACCACCCTGTACTTTGAAGTAGACCACGAAGATGAAATAAGAAAGACAGGTTTCTCAAAAGAGGGTAAACACCAGAACCCTCAAATATTACTGGGGCTTTTGGTCAGTGTTGATGGTTACCCGCTGGCTTATGAAATTTTTGAAGGGAATAAATATGAAGGCCACACAATGCTGCCGGTTATTGATGGATTCAAGAACCGTTACAACATCGATCAGCTGATTGTAGTTGCCGATTCTGGATTATTGACCAGTACCAACATACAGGAACTCTGCGCCAAAGGATATGAGTTTATTCTGGGGGCACGAATTAAAAACGAAACCACTGATATTAAGAGCCAGATATTAAGTTTTGACTACTCCCAAACAAAAGAACAGTTGATAGTTAAGCAAGACGGAATCAGGCTACTGGTAACATACTCAGAAAAAAGAGCACAAAAAGATAAGCACAACCGGGAAAAAGGACTTGCCAAACTTGAGAAAAAAATAAAGTCCGGTAAACTGACCAAATCCAATATTAACAACCGAGGATACAACAAGTATCTAAAAATGGACGGAGAAATAAGCCTGACAATAGATAGGGAGAAATTTAATTCTGATGGCAAATGGGATGGACTTAAAGGATACCTTACCAACACAGAACTATCGAACAAGGAAATAATGGAGAGTTACGCCCAGCTCTGGAAAATTGAGAAGGCTTTCAGGATATCAAAACACGATCTTAAAATAAGGCCGGTTTTTCATCGTATCAAAAGACGAATCGAAGCGCATATCTGTATATCGTTTGTGGCATATAAAATTTATAAAGAACTGGAACGGCAACTAAAAATCAAAAGCTCAAATCTAAGTCCTGAAAAAGCAATAGATATCGCCAAAACCATTTACGCAATACAGGTAAAAACGCCAAACCAACAACACCTGATTACTAAAACAATCTTGATAACACAAGAGCAAAAAATGTTAGCAAAGATGTTCAACTTCTAATTTGGGTGTCCCAGTGTCGAACTCAGGAAAAAGTGGCAAACGAATTTGTATTCCGGACAGGCATGAAGAGCCATTTAAGGCTTGGGAAATGCTATACTCCGTAAGCAAAGGTTTTGTATTCAGAATAATAAAGCCCCTTACCAAACTTATCATTCGCCATTCTTCAACTATCCATCCATTTTATGAAGGTATAAGCTAACACCCTTTGAAAGAATATTTGATGCCGCAAAGATAGTTGATTTTGTGATTTAACAAATAAAGCAGAACTTGCAGTTTACGAATTAAAGATATTTTGAACCATTTATTTAAGAAATGTGAGCTATGACAAACAAAATCTTACCAATTCTGCTGCTATTTTTTTGCTTCTCCTGTTCTCCGAAACTGGATATGGAAACCTATAAAAAGTATCAAAACAGCGGACAAGAAATTACTGCCAATGTACAAGCTGTGCTTTTGACTAATGTGGGAAAAGCCATTCAAACCGGCGGGCCGGAATACGCAGTTGAATTCTGTAACCTTGAAGCAAGCTCAATTGTAGATAGTTTGAACGGAGTATTTGGTTGCGACATTTCACGAGTTTCGGCCAAAAACCGTAATCCACAAAATGCGCTGAGTACCGAGCAGGAAAAACGAATGTGGGAACTTTTTGCCAACAATCAACTGGCCGACACGGTATTGCAAAATGGTAATGATGTGGTTTATTACAAGCCGATAAGAACAGCGATGCCGGCCTGTTTAAAGTGTCATGGAAATCCTGATACAGATATCAATGAAGCAACCAAAACAAAGCTGAATGAATTGTACCCAAATGATTTGGCAACGGGTTATACCTTGAACGAGTTCCGCGGTCTTTGGAAAGTAAAGTTTAAGAGGGATTTGTAAACTGAAAAAAAAGAAAACAGGCATTTCGCAAATGGAAATGCCTGCTAGCAGTGTTAGTTAGCAAAGGATGGCTTTCACCCTTTGTTGTTAATAGTTAGTTACTCCTTTAACTTAAATGCTCCCTTTAACCCTTCGTCAGAATTCGGTCCGATCCAAACTTCAAAATCGCCCGGTTCGATTACAAAATCATCGCCGTTAAAAAATTGCAAATCATCAGCTTTAAGCTCGAAGCTTACGTTTTTAACGTCGCCCGGTTTTAAGTTTATCTTTTCAAAACCTTTTAGTTCTTTAATGGGGCGGGTAATACTGCCCACCTTGTCGTGCACATACAGCTGTACAATCTCTTCCGTTTCGAAGTTGCCAATGTTTTTAATATCGGCCGAAATGGTAATTGATCCGTTTGTTGCCATTTCGTTTGACGACAGCTTAAGATTTTCGTATTTAAACTCGGTGTAACTCAAACCATATCCAAAGGGCAGGAGAGGTGTAATACCGTAATCAATGTGCATGGATTTAAATCCAAGCGAAAGTTGTTTCGAATTTCTCGGAATATCATCGATGTACGTAACATCATCTTCGGTAGCCGGGCGACCGGTGTTTTTGCGGTAGTAATAAAACGGAATTTGCCCGGCACCTTTTACAAAAGTTACAGGTAATTTTCCTGAAGGTGAATAGTCGCCAAAAATCAGGTCGGCCACTGCGGGTCCGGCCATTGTTCCCGGATGCCAGGCATAAAGTACGGCGTCAGCCATTTCCATTTCGGCCCCAATTCCCAGCGGTCTTCCGGCCATTACCACCAAAATAAGCGGTTTGCCTGTTTTTCTCAATTCGGTAATCAGTTCCGATTGAACTCCCGGAAGATCAATAATACCACGTGCATTTGCTTCGCCCGAAAGGATAGACTCTTCGCCGGCAAAGAATAATATGGCATCAGAACGTTTAGCGGCAGCAATAGCTTCGGCAAATCCTTTTGTCGATTTATCGCGGCTGTATTCCAACCCGGAAACATAGTTCATCTTTGAGCCAAGGATCTCGCCAAAAGCTTGTTGTGGTGTTGTTGAGTCTTCGCCTTGTCCGTCGAAAATCCAAGTTCCCAGCTGATCGCGTGCGGCATCGGCAAGCGGGCCAATTACAGCCAGCGAATGGATATTTTTTGATATTGGTAAGGTGTTATTGTCGTTTTTCAGCAAAACCATACTTTTTCG
>NZ_JBFHGM010000364.1:0-4106 GCF_041583095.1 Draconibacterium sp. | reverse complement strand
GGGAACGGATGGTTGCAACATTCTTACTGAACCTGGAGCCTTAACGCCGAAACAAACGAACTATCGGTTGTTAATGAAAACGGCATAAAAGATCCGGCCGAACCGTTTAAGGTTACTTTGGAAAACGATCGGATGACCTGGAAAAGAAGTGAAGATGGGGAGAGTGTTGAAGTAACTTTAAAACGCTCGGATCATCTGCCCGCAACGTATGGCGACGAACTTCTTGGTTTATGGAAACTGGAGGATGCGGTTGGCGATGGCGATTATTTCGGGACAGAGGATGCAGAAGTTGGTAAAGCCAGCATTTTCTTTCGTTGGGATGGCCGCTTTGATATTCGCTCCGGAAAGGTTAGAATTCATGGTGTTTACAATGTTCACGGGCACCAACCTGAAGTTGAAATGATTCCTTACGGAGGAAGTGTAAGCAGAGATTTTTGGACAATCGATTTTGCCGGAGATACCATTACGCTGAAACGATTAAATTCCGAAAATACGGTGGAACGAAAATTTAGCCGGATACACGAATTTCCGGAATAAAACATTCATGATTTCCGGGAATCACCAACAGGAATGAAGGTGAAGTCTGTTCACAGCATTTTATAACAATGGCCAGATTACAAGGCGCACACAACGATTGAGCATTGAACAGCTTACTGATTGCGCCTTTAAATTACCGCACATCAACCTCGGGTTTCACCCGAGGTTAGTCACATTTTATCCCTTCGGGATATTGAGCTGAATTACAAAGTTAAGACGAGTTTATTGACCCGCAATGTTGCAATTGCAAGTTTTTAAGACGCTGGAAGCGTCGAATGTGAATAACCCGGTGCGTAGCGCCGGGATGAAATGACTAAAGGGAAATCGTCCAGCGAAGAAAGCAGATCGAAGCCAGATGGTTCTCCCGGACGAAACTCAAACGGCAATACACATAAAAAGATGGGGACTTTCAGAAAAAAAAGGGCTGCCTGTCGGCAACCCTTTTAAGTGTTTATCTTTGGCTAGATTCGTTATGGTAAAGTCAAAACCTCAACCGATGAATCCCATGCATACACATCAGGAATAAAATGTGTTAGCGTTACCGAAATAACATTGCCGTCAATGGTGCCGCTACCTTCAACATATACTTCGCCGTACTCATCATCGTAGTACCATGCCGGTTGGGCATTCACGGTTACATTCGTTCCGTCCACAATGAAAATAATATCATAACCACTTTCGTACAAGCCTATTGTTTTGTACAACTGTACGGTGCCAAGGCTGGCTTCGTACATTTCAGGTTGCAATACCTCGCCCCAAAATGGCGAGTCGAATGTTCCCGTGCCAATTGCTGTGAAATCAAGTTTAAGTGTAGCTTTGTATGTCGTTGTTCCAAAAAACTCCGATACCGTTGCATCGCTTAAACTCAGGTTAAAATTAAAGGTAACACCCGGTGCAATTCCGGTAGGAGGTACCAGCGGAACAATTTTGGCATATGCAACTGTTTCACCATCATTAAAAGTTACCGTATTGCTTTCCAACTCAAAAACGCCATCAATGTTATCGTTTGGTTCAAGGCTGATGCCAACCGTTTCTGTTCCGGTTCCATCAGTACGCACAACCTGAACGTTTACTGAATAATTGTTTTCGGCTGTAAGGAGATTGTTGACCACGATGGAAGAGCTAAAAGCTACATACGCATCGGTTTCGTAAAGTTCTCCGATATTGTCCTGGTCGCATGCTGTTAAGGCCAGAACAAAAACCAATAGTGCTAATTGTATTTTCTTCATAATCGTAATTTTTAATTGTCAGCCCATGGATTTTGATCACTCACCTCGTCCATATTTTTATTCCCGTCAAATTCCGATTGTGGTATCGACATCACAAAATCAGGATATTCCGGATCGAGTGTATTGCGCGACAGTAGTTTTTGTGTGTGGTTACTGCCTTCGAAATCGCGCGAGAAACCCGTTTTTAAACGTTTAATATCAAGAATACGGCCTACTTCGCCCCACAATTCAATGCGTCGTTGCAGGATAATCTCGTCGAGTAAGGTTGATGAACCTCCAAGCGGAGTTGTTGGGCCGTTTGCATCGTTTATGGTTAGTGTACTGGCATCTGTCAATCCTGAAATATCGTAATTCGGATCGCGTTCTTCCATCAGTTCAGTAAGAATGGTTCGTGCCTCACCAAATCGGTTTTGCATACAAAGTGCTTCTGCTTTTATCAGCATCATTTCTTCGTGACGCATCAGAATATAATCGCCCAAAGCATTTGTAGGATCTGAAAAGCGGAATTTAAACTGGTTGTAGCTCAACTGTGTTCCCAGAGGTGCATTTTCTGCCAGCGGGCCATTCCACCACATTTGTTTTCTTACATCTGTATCGGCCATTTGGTTGTATAACCACGAGCTCACACATTTTCGTGCGTTTTCGGCATACGACGATGTGCTGGCATCCATATGTCCAAATAACGATTGCGTGTCGCTAATATGCTCGGAAATAATTTGCAGGCCCCAAAGCACTGTTCCTGAGTTGGCATCGTTAAATCCAAAACCGTTTGCCAGGTTCTCGCGCGACAGCATTGTCGTTCCTCCGCTCATGGCCATTGTAGCTGCCGATTCGGCGGTTGGCCAATCTTGTTTTTCCAGGGCTACCTGCGCTTTTAATCCGTTGGCCACGTAGTAATCGATATGCGACGGATGAATACGTGGTGCTGCCACATCCGGATCGAGCAATGTTAATGCCTGCTGAAGATCAGCATCAATTTGTGTGTAAACATCTGCTACCGTTCCTCGCGGACTTCCTTCCGAAGCGTTGGTCGTTGGTTCGGTATAAATTGGAACTCCCGGAGCATTTTCGTTACCCACATAGGTTTGCTGATAGAAACGGATGAGGCTGAAATAAGCATAAGCGCGCAAAGCATAAGCCTGCCCGATAAGGCTGCTGATCTCCGATGGTGCCCCCGTTAAATTTTCCTCTGATGCAATAATCGAGTTGGCATTTGAAATTACCGTGTAGTAGAAAAACCACACCGAATAAGGGCGGCCGCTTTTATGTGTGTAATCTGATTTTACATTGTACATGTAATCGAACCAGAACCAGCCGCTTCCGCCTTCATTTTGTACCATATCTTCGCCCATAAGATCGTAGGTAAGCAAAAATGCGGTAACCCCGAACTCTTCATCGGCCCAGTTTGCCGACCACTCGTCGGCCACGTACATGGCGCGGTAAATTCCGTTAAGCGCCACATTCGCTTTCTGAACATCGGAGAATAAAACATCACCCGATGTACTGTCTGTAGGGTTTGTGTCCAGTTCATCCTGGCAGGCAAAACCTGCGAATACCAGAAATAACAGGATAAGGATCTTATCTATTTTCATGATCTGTTTGTTTTAAAATTTTAATTCAATTCCGAAAAGACTCGTTCTCACCGGAGTATATGAAAAGTCGGTAGTTCCTGAGAAATCAAACTGCGGATTCATACCATCAAGATGAGAGAATATGGCCAGGTTGTCGACTGCCACATAAGCGCGAACATTTTCGATGCCCACATTTTGCAGAATGGTTTTAGGAAGCGTATAACCTACCGTAATATTCTTTATTGAAAAGTACGATGCATCGATTAGCTGACTGTCGGTAAACGGGCGCGAGAAACCGGTTCCGTTCTGAATACGCGGAACATCAGTAATGTCGCCGGGTTTTCTCCAGGCGCGTTCTACGTTGGCAGCGTAATTGGTACCAATGTAAATCGGGTTCATCAGATTGGAATAAACACTCTCGTAAACTTCTCCACCCACCGAGAAAGTGGTCATAAACGACATGTCGAAGTTTTTATAGATTTTGAAGTTACTGCCAAAGCCCCCGTAAAAATCAGGAATACGGCTGCCGGATATACGTTTACTTTGCGATGCTTTCTGGAAGTCATCAGAAAGGTAGGAGTCACCGGGATTACCATCCGGATCAAGGTCGTAAACCCAATACAACTGAGCTCCGGTAGCAGCCACCACTCCGGCCGATTGTGCCATGTAATACGAGTTGATTTCTGCACCTTTTCTCTGAATAATATTACCGTTAACAATTTGATCTGTTTCGCCATCCAGCTCAACAATTTCGTTGGATAACGAGGTG
>NZ_JBFHGM010000363.1:0-4126 GCF_041583095.1 Draconibacterium sp. | reverse complement strand
GCAAACCGATGTTGCAAAGGAATTATATCACAATCATGCGGCCAAAATGCCGATTTTTGATTACCACTGTCATATTAATCCGCAGGAAATTGCTGAGGATAAAGAGTATGAAAACATCACGCAGCTTTGGTTGTATGGCGATCATTACAAATGGCGCGGCATGCGTACCAACGGTGTTGCCGAAAAATACTGTACCGGAAATGCCAGCGATTGGGAAAAATTTGAAAAGTGGGCCGAAACGGTGCCGCACACTTTGCGTAATCCGCTTTTTCACTGGACACACCTGGAACTAAAGAAATTCTTCGGGATAGATAAAGTTTTGAGTCCGGCTACCGCCAGAGAGATTTGGGAAGAATGTAATGCCAAATTACAAACACCCGAATATTCATGTCGCGGAATTATAAAAATGGCCAACGTGCATACCATTTGTACTACCGACGATCCGGTGGATTCGTTGGAGTATCACCGTGCCATAAAAGCCGATGGATTCGAAACCGCAGTACTTCCGGCCTGGCGTCCCGATAAAGCCATGGCTGTGGAGAATGCGACTAGTTACAATGCTTATTTAAGCGAGTTGGAAGAGGCTGCCAACATGAATATTAAAAGCTTTGGCGATTTAATGGATGCGCTGGACGATCGTCATGAGTTTTTCCATTTAAATGGTTGTCGTTTAAGCGATCATGGTGTTGAAACAGTTTTGGCTGAAGATTACACCGAAGCGGAAATTGAAAAGATTTTTGTCAAAGTTCGGAAAGGTGGCGAGCTTACGAATGAAGAAGTGGTAAAATTCAAGTCGTGCATGTTGTACGAATTCGGAATTATGGACCACTCGCGCGGATGGACGCAACAATTTCATATTGGCGCTTTACGAAACAACAATACGCGTTTGTTCAAGAAACTTGGAGCCGACGTAGGGTTTGATTCGATTGGTGATTTTGATATTGCACGACCACTGTCAAGATTACTGGACCGACTGGATATGGAGAATAAATTATCGAAAACGATATTATATAACCTGAATCCCCGCGACAATGAGCTGATTGCAACAATGATCGGAAATTTCCAGGACGGTTCTGTTCCCGGAAAAATGCAATTTGGTTCCGGCTGGTGGTTCCTCGATCAGAAAGACGGCATGGAAAAACAAATGCAGGCCTTATCAAATCTTGGTTTGTTGAGCCGTTTTGTGGGAATGCTAACCGATTCACGCAGTTATCTGTCGTATACCCGTCACGAATATTTCCGTCGTACCTTGTGTAATTTACTGGGTAACGATGTTGAAAATGGCGAGATTCCATACGATATGGAACTGTTGGGAAGTATGGTTGAAAATATCTGTTTCAATAATGCAAAAGCTTATTTTAATTTTTAGTAAAAACACTTTGATTTTAAGGCGATCATGCAAAATATTTTAATAGAAATGTATCTTTGCAATCGATTGCATTAAAGAATAGACTAAATCATGGCAAAATTGGAAATTAAATCAAAATCCGAATGTACATACGACTGTATTTCTCTTGGTGAAGTAATGTTAAGACTCGATCCGGGAGAAGGAAGAATAAGAACAACGCGTCAGTTTCGTGCCTGGGAAGGCGGTGGCGAATATAACGTATCACGAGGTCTGAGAAGGTGTTTCGGAAAGAAAACAGCAATTATAACTGCATTGGCCGACAACGAAGTTGGTGCCTTAATTGAAGATTTTATGCTTCAGGGCGGTTTGGATACTCAATTAGTAAAATGGGTAGACTACGATGGTTGTGGTCGCACCGTTCGTAATGGATTAAACTTTACAGAAAGAGGCTTTGGCATTCGTGGTGCAAAAGGTGTTTCCGACCGCGGAAATACTGCAGCATCGCAATTAAAACCCGGTGATATCGACTGGGAATATATTTTCGGAACCTTGGGCGTTCGCTGGATGCACACCGGTGGTATTTTCGCAGCACTTTCTGAAACCGCTGCAGAAACGGTTATTGAAGCCGTAAAAATTGCTAAGAAGTACGGCACTATTGTTTCGTATGATCTGAATTACCGTCCGTCGCTTTGGAAAGCCATTGGTGGAGAAGCAAAAGCACAGGAAGTAAACCGGGAAATTGCCAAATATGTGGATGTAATGATCGGTAATGAAGAAGATTTTACAGCATGTTTAGGTTTGGAAGTAGAAGGAAACGAAGAGAATCTGAAAGAACTGGATTTAACCGGATATAAAAACATGATAAAATCAGCCGTATCCGAGTTTCCTAACTTCAAGGTTATAGCCACAACATTGCGTACCGTTAAAACGGCAACCGTAAATTCATGGGGTGCTATCTGTTATGCTGATGGTGTAATTCATGAAGCACAACACCGCGAAGATCTTGAAATTATGGATCGTGTGGGTGGTGGCGATAGTTTTGCATCCGGTTTAATTTATGGTTTCCTTGAGTTTAACGATGGTGCAAAAGCTGTTGAATATGGTGCCGCACACGGAGCATTGGCAATGACCACTCCGGGCGACACAACCATGGCAACTTTATCAGAAGTAGAAAAAATAATCGGCGGCGGAAGCGCACGTGTTGATCGATAGCCAAGGCAAAAGTAAAAAGTACAAAGGTAAAAGTCGAACTCCATCGGAGTTGAATATAAATAACCCCGTGCTTTAGCGTGGGAATCGTAGAGATAGCGAAAACGGCACATTTGCAAAACGTTCTTTAATCCCGTAGGGATGAAATATAGGTAGCCCCGTCCTTTAGGGCGGGGGATCAAAAAGAAATAGCGGAAAACGGCGCATCCAGAAAAGCAGTTTGAATATGAACTGTTGCATGCGCCGTAATAGATGAACGTTGATTAAATCGCCGTTCCAATAATATTTTGGGGTTAAAGAAATGTACCCCCTGATTTTTCAAATAAATTGAAAAATCTTGTCCCCCTTTTCGGGGGGACAAACGTTACCTGGTAACGAAGTGGTTGAATTGAAAATAAAAATGAATCAAAAATAAAATGGCAAGATTTTCAAGAATAGAAGTTGCATTAAAAATGAAAGAAACCGGAATGGTGCCGGTGTTCTATCATCAGGATGTAGAGGTTTGTAAAGCAGTGGTAAAAGCCTGCTACGATGGTGGTGTACGTTTATTCGAATTTACCAACCGTGGCGATTTTGCGACACTTGTTTTTGCGGAATTAAATAAATGGGCCATTAACGAATGCCCGGAAATGATAATGGGAGTTGGCTCAATCGTTGATGAGGCCACAGCTGCCATGTACATAGCTTTAGGAACCAACTTTGTAGTTGCTCCGCTAATTGATGAAGGAACTGCAAAAGTTTGTAACAATCGCAAAATTGCCTGGAGTCCGGGTTGTGGTTCGGTTACCGAAATTGGCCGTGCACATGAACTGGGTGCCGAGGTGGTGAAAATTTTCCCGGGTTCGCAAGTGGGAGGACCAAGCTTTGTAAAAGCTGTAAAAGGACCAATGCCTTACGCCAGCATAATGCCAACTGGTGGTGTGTCTCCGGATAAGGAAAACCTGAAACAATGGTTTGATGCCGGAGTAACTTGTGTGGGTATGGGATCGCAGTTGTTCCCGAAAGAAGTTTTGGCCGAAAAAAATTATGCCTATATTACCGAAAAATGTGCCGGGGCACTGAAAATTATCAGCGATCTGACAACATAAAACAGCCGCCCGAAACGGCGGAATTCTAAATCAATTTATCTAATGAGAACTAAAATCGTTAAAGCTTTTTCTTTGGTTTTTGTGGTGGTATTTCTTCTGGGATGCACCGAAACCAAACAACATAAAGTCTTAAAACTGGCTCACGGTCTCGACCCAACTCACCCGGTTCATAAGGGTATGGTGTTTATGGCCGAGCGTCTGGCTGAAAAATCAGGAGGGAAACTAACCATCGATATTTACCCCAGCGGGCAGCTGGGTTCCGAGCAACAGTGTGTTGAGTTGTTACAGATAGGAAGTTTGGCAATTACCAAAGTTTCGGCAGCAGTAATGGAAGGGTTTACGCCCAAATTTAAAGCCTTGGGTTTGCCTTACGTTTTTCGTTCGCAACAACATTCGTTTAACGTGTTCGATGGCGAAATTGGTAAAGAAATGCTGCTTGGTACCGAAGAGTTTTGGATTCGTGGACTTTGTTTCTACGATG
>NZ_JBFHGM010000362.1:0-4128 GCF_041583095.1 Draconibacterium sp. | reverse complement strand
GGCAGTTAAAATTGCGCTGACCAACCTGCTGACCAAAATTATCGGCCACCTGTCCCACCATATAACCTTGTGGTAGCGTAGCTATCTTTCCTTCGGGTACCAGAAAATCCATTTGAGTTGAGAAGGTAGATGATTGGGTATTTCGGTTAATATTAATGGATTGGCGCTCCTGCAGGATCTTCCCCATACGGCTCTGAATAAACCGGGCTGTTTCTCCCACCGATTGTCCGGCAAAAGCATTTCCAATGTTGGTCAAAATAGCATTGGCCTGTTCCTTCCCATAATCACGGATCAACTGATCAATGGTTTGTATTCCCAGCAGCGTTGAAATTTTATTGCTTCGTGCTGTGGCAATCAGGGTATCCAGTCCCCGAAAATAAATGGTTGGCAGCTCATCAAAAATCAATGAAGTTTTTTGCTGGTCTTTTCGGTTGATCACTTTCAGCATCCGGGTAATAAACAGCGATAACACTGCCCCGTACATTTCTATGCGCAATGGATTATTGGCCAGACAGACCACCTTCGGATGTTCGGGATTATTAATATCCAGTGAAAAATCATTACCTGAACAAATCCAGTAGATTTCTTTACTAATGATTTTGGAGATGGCAATCTTCAGGCTTCCCAGCTGTCCTTCCAGTTGTTCATTGGCTCCACGTTTGTGTGCATTGATAAAAGGATTGATAATATTCACCACATCCTTTTCCTGTGAAAGCACTTCAAACAGATCGTCGTATTCCAGTTGCAGCAATTCAATGGCATGAGGAAGTGTACAATACTCCCCGTCTTTATACTTTTTCAAGAACCAGATTACCGCAGCAAAAAAGGTGACTGCCGATTCGGAGAAGAATTCTCCTTGTTTGCGGATCCACTCCCGGTTCAGATTATAAAGCACCGTTCTGGAAGACTCGAAAGCATCGATGGGACTTTCCATCAATTCCGGTGCCAGCGGATTACAGCGATACGATCTTCTGATATCATCAAAATTGATGACATAAAAGCGCGATTGTTTCGGGAGCTTATTTTGCTTTCTGGCCTTCAGAAAATGATTGTAAGCGACTCCTGACAGATCCGGAAACTTAAAATCATACACACACATGCAAAATCCCTTTTCCAGGTGCTGTTTGATAAATGGAAGGACTACGGAGTAGGATTTTCCCGATCCCGGTGTTCCAATTACAATGGTTCCCCGGAAAGGATTGATCACATTGATCCAGCCTTCATGCTGCTTGTTCCGGTATTGATAAATGGTTTCCAGGTTGATGGAATACTCATTCTCTTCATAGGCCTGTTCCTGCGGAAAACTTTCATTTTCGAGATTAAAACGATCTTTCATCAGGTTCACATTAATCAGCTTGGAGATATTGTCAAATCCAATATTCAGCAGCACAAATCCAAAGAAAGACAACAGCAGGTAGGCCAAGGGAACGGTAACGATAATCAGCAGACTTCCCCAATACATCAGAAGGCCGGTGAGTACCTGTAAAACGATTGCAGATACTTTCAGATCCCGGTCTTTCTTAGCTTTGGTCCCAATACAAGTAATGGCCAGAAAAGCGATGCAGACTGTCTTTGCCCAAAGCGTGTTGGCAAGAAACTCTATCTGGAATATCTTTTCCAAAACCATTGAAAATTCAGGGATATAAAGCCCCTGTTCCCTGAACCAAACCAACTGGTCGATGTACAAGGTTAGAAAGAGGATCAGGTAAGAAAAGAACCTGAAGCCCTCGTGCAGGCGTTGTAATTCGCGGGATTCGTTTAACATTCTTCTGGAATATTAGAGTATTACAATAGTTGAATATTAGAATGATTGGGCTTTTAGGATGGCTTTGTTTTTCACTTCAAGCGTTAGTTTGCGTCCGGTGTTTCCCAATGCTTTTTCCAGCAGTTCGATTTTTAGGATGCGTTTATCGGGAACGATAAACTTGGGTAATACTACAACCTCCCGGAGCGTAGTTTTTGCGGGGATGCGCTCCCAATTGTAATGCCTGTAGAGTTCTTCCACCTGGTATTCCTGAACATTGATGGCTTTTACCCGCTTTTTGTCATCTATCCACCAGTGAATGGCTTCCATATCCAATACAATATTTGTGGAGTTAGTAATTTCGAGTTCAAAGAACAGCAGGTCCTGTTTCAGGTAAAGATTCTTCAGACGAAAAATAATACCGTCCTTTTTAGTTCTTAAGCGAACCGGTTTTTGGGTGCCGTCATTCAGAATCTGGATGCAAAATTCTTTTAACAGGTATTCCGGGACCGGACCAATATTTAGATCCCCGGCCTTCTCTCCATGAAATTCTTCCAGCTTATAAGAGATCTTATTGCCATCAGAATACCTTACAAACAGGGAATAGGAACGGTTGGCACTGACCACTGTCAGGGACGATTCGCCTTCAAAATCATCCACAGCTTTTACCCGCACCATATTGGGTTGCTCAGGTACCACTTCAGCAATCAACTTGTCCGGATCCCCCACCTGCAGATAGGTAATTTTTTCTTCGGCGATCAGGTGAGTGGTTTTGTTTTGGCAGATCTCTATTTGATTTTGAGCATTTACTGCCAGTGAAAAAAGAAAGAATGCGATAATAAATATTGTTTGTTTCATGACGTTTATTTTTGATTAATGATATAAACCAGTGTGTTCTTTTTGACGGTTACTTTTTTGAGACGTACCCGTTTAAGCATGGTCTGAGCAGCTCTGTCGGCAGCGCGAATACCGGTATAGGTCAGCGGATTGTTGGTGACACCCATCAGAGAAGAAGTATTGGTAGAAGCCCCCACCTCCTGGTAGACTTTGCGTGCGGCATTATCCGGCACATACAAACCTTCCAGTCCATCCAGATCACAGATCGTGAGTTTTACCGGGACAAAAGAATTTTCAACGGGTAATTGGGTGATCTCAATCAGCAGCCGTTCATTTTTGATCTGGCAAACTCCGTAGATAAAGCTGTTTTTAGGTATCGACTGTCCATTGATCCGGGTGTCTTCCAGCAAGCGTAGTTTTACCCGGTTGCCGTTGAGCACCGTTGTTGTTTCGTAGATCTCAGCTTTTATATGCGGAGTATTTATTGGCTCTTCCCTTTTGAATCCTGATGATTGTTTTTTCTCCAGGGTAAAGGACAGGTTTTGAATGGCCTCAATCTGTTGCAATCTCTCCTGTGCCTGTTGCAGATAAAAATTTAGAGAATCGTTTTTACGACTGAGCAGGACGTTTTTATCGATGATTTCATCCAGTTCTTCAATACCCGTTGTTGGCGAGGTCGTCGTTACTGCTTTCTTTGTTTCCGCCTGCTTTTTCACTACCGTTTCCTTTGGATTACTTTGGGATTGCGGAGATGCAGTTTTTCCACTGTTTCGAACTATTGGCTCCCCTTTTAATTCCTGCTGCACCTGCTTTTCTTTATTTCGGATATGGGCAAGAATTTGTCCCTGATCAGCATTTGGATCAAGTAGCGTATTCTCACGAGCTATTGTATCCTGAACGCTCAGCTCATCTAACTGAGTTGTATCATTTACATCAACCTCAGCGATTTCCGCCACCTGCTGATCATCTTTCTGATAGGCTTCCATCTTGTCATAGATCTTAATGGACTTTTCCGCTTCCGGGAGATCATAGTTAGCACCAATACCAGATGTATTTGGTTGCGTTTCTTTTACCGTTTCGGCCTCCGTGCCGCCACCCAACACCCAAAAGATCAGAATTACAAAAGGAATCAGAACCAGCGGAAGTAAAAACAGGGCCTTATTTTTTATCAGAAGTTCCTTCATTGATATATGTTTTTAATTGGTTTTCAAATGAATCCACAGGCAATTCAAAAGCTGAACGGCCTGTGCTTGTTGGAGCACTGGTCAGCGGTCCGGCCAGTGGTGCATCTACCTTCCTGGATTTTACTTTTCCGGATGGGATCCAGATAAAGGAGATAGCAAACAGGGCAAACAAAAAAGCGGTGATCAATATCCATTTGCTTTTTCGTTTTAAGGGATCCAGTGATTTGTCTTTATCGTCCAGTTCGTTTACCCAGCGGGTAAAACGACTGACATCTTTCAAATTATTTGCTGTCATATTTTTAATGTATTGTCGTTAATGTGTATCTCAGCCATTGGGCTGTTAGAATGATTTTCTTCGGATGC
>NZ_JBFHGM010000361.1:0-4164 GCF_041583095.1 Draconibacterium sp. | reverse complement strand
TGCATGGATTTTACTTCTAATTATTTGTTTGTCAGACTTTTAAATTAGTAAATTCCATGCTTTTATTCAAATAAATCAACAATAACTTTTAATTCAATTCACTTATATTCAGCAGGTTAATAATCGAACTGAGGTTAATAATAAAAAAGTCACTATGTTTACTGATAGTGACTTCTTTATTATATCGAACGGCGAAATTGCTTTAACAAAAACAAAACAGTGCTGCAGCCAGAGCAGCTCCTGCAATTGGTCCCAGGATTGGAACCCATGCATAAGCCCAGTCAGAATTTCCTTTGTTCGGAGCTTTTAAAAGGCTGTGGATGATACGTGGTCCCAAATCGCGGGCAGGGTTTATGGCGTATCCTGTTGGGCCGCCAAGACTTAAGCCTATTGCTGTTACCAAAAGTGCAACCGGAAGCGCTCCAATCGAACCTAAACCAACTTCAACAGTTTGCAGCTGTTGGGTTTCAAACTTAATATCGGTGATATAAAAGATCACAAAAATGAGTACAAAAGTTCCAATAAGTTCGGTGATAAAATTGTTCTTATAATTTCTGATGGCGGGCGATGTGGCAAAAACACCTAAAAATCCGTTTTTGTCGGTGTTGGCCTTAAAATGATCGCGATAAGTAAACCAAACCAATATGGCCCCGAGCATAGCGCCTATTATTTCGCCGGCAATATATACCGGAACTTTATCCCATGGGAATATTCCGCCCAATGCGAGGCCAAGTGTAACTGCCGGATTTAAGTGCGCTCCGCTAATGGGGCCGGCAACTATTACTGCCATCATTACTGCCAGTCCCCAGCCCAGTGAAATTACGATCCATCCGCCGTTGTGACCTTTGGTATTTTTTAGTACTACATTTGCCACAACGCCATCTCCAAGGAGAATCAGTATCATTGTGGCAATGATTTCTGCAACAAATTCATTCATTTCAGTTATTCGTTTATTTAAATATAGTTCCTTAAAGCTTAGTTTTATTGTTTGCTGTGGATTATAAGTAATAGCCTTTTGCAAGCTGGGAAAATTCTTCGACTTGTTGATCAATCCACCCGGAATCTTTGCCCAGTTCGTTTGCCATTATTTTGGCCACTTTGGGTGCCATTTCTTCGGCAGCGCGTGCATCAAGATATAAGGCTCTTACCCGGCGTGCCAGAACATCGTCGAGGGTCATTGCCATTTCTTTTTTACATGCCCAAACTACTTCGGCAACTGTAAAGTCCAAACGTTCATGCAGTTTTTCCCCCAATTTAGGATTATCCTCAATCATTTCTTTAATGGCTTTTGCTTCCGATCCGTACACATAAAAATGATCATTAAGATCTATGTTTTTTGTGTAACCATGAATGGCGAGATTTTCGGTTTGGCAAGGCCGTTCCGGCAATCCGGCAAGTATTACGGCGTTGTTTATGGTGTCTTCACCCATTTTGCGGTAGGTTGTCCATTTGCCGCCTGTAATGGAAATAAGCCCGGATAAACTCACAATTACTTTATGACTGCGGGAAATTTCTTTTGTCTTTTTATCTTCTCCTTCGGGGGCAGCAAGTGGGCGCAATCCTGCAAAGATACTTCGTACATCGCTTCTTTTTGGCGGGCGAGTGAGGTAGCGGCCGGCTGTGTTTAGTATAAACTCTATTTCTTCTTCCAAAGCTCTTGGTTCAAGGCTGGCTTCTTCAATAAGCGTATCGGTGGTTCCAACAACAACTTTGCCGCGCCACGGAACGGCAAACAGTACACGCCCGTCGTCGGTTTTGGGGATCATTATAGCATGGTCTCCTTTCAGAAAATCATGATCGAGTACGAAGTGAATTCCCTGGCTGGGCACCACTTTTTTTGGGGTGCCGGGTTCATCCATTTGTAAAATTTCGTCGGTAAAAACACCGGTTGCATTTACCACTGCTTTGGCTTTTATCTCCAACTCGTCGCCACCAATCAGGTCTTTTGCTTTTACCCCGCAAATCATTCCTTCTTCGTCTTTTAGTAATCCGATAACCTTGGTGTAGTTTACTGCCACGCCATCGTAATCGATAACAGTTTGTGCAAGGTTTATCGAAAGTCTGGCATCGTCAAACTGTCCGTCGTGATATATTACACCGCCTGTTAATCCTTCTTCTTTAAGTGTTGGCAGGGCTTCCAGTGTTTCTTGTTTCGAGAGGTGAACGGAAGGGCCAAGCCCCAGCTTTCCGGCCATCATATCGTAAACTTTCAATCCTACAGTGTAGAACGGGCCTCCCCACCATTCGTAATTCGGAATAATAAACGATTGATTTTTAACCAGGTGAGGTGCATTTTGCCGCATTAATCCCCTTTCGCGAAGGGCTTCCAAAACCAGCGAGATGTCGCCTTGTGCCAAATAACGCACACCGCCGTGCACCAGTTTGGTACTTCGGCTCGAGGTTCCTTTGGCAAAATCGGCACCTTCAAGCAGCAGTGTTTTGTATTTTCGTGTAGCAGATTCAAGTGCGACTCCCAGTCCTGAAGCGCCACCGCCAATTACAACAATATCCCATTCAATATCGGCCTTGGCTTTCCGTAGTTGTTTTTGTCTTTTCATAAATTTCAGGCTTAGTAAATCGTTTATTCATCATCATCGTCGTCAATCCATTCTTTGGCTTTTGTAAGTGCCTTTTGCCATTTGCGAATAGATTTATCCATGATATCCTTTGAAATTTGTGGAGTAAAAGTTTTGTCTTTTTCCCATTGCGACTGTAATTCATCCAGATCTTGCCAGTAACCCACTGCTAACCCGGCCAGATAAGCAGCTCCCAGAGCAGTGGTTTCCAGTTGGCGGGGGCGGATTACCGGCGACTGCAGTGTCTCCGACTGAAACTGCAACAGAAGGTTGTTTGCTGCCGCGCCACCATCAACACGTAGCTCTTTAATTTCAATGCCGGAGTCGGCTTCCATCGCCTTCAGCACATCCATCACCTGAAAGGCAATTCCTTCTAAGGTGGCTCGGGCAAAGTGTCCGTTCGATGTCCCACGGGTTATGCCAACCACAATACCACGTGCGTACTGGTCCCAGTGCGGAGCTCCAAGCCCGGTTAATGCCGGAACAAAATAAACACCTCCGTTGTCTTCAACCGAAAGGGCCAGTTCTTCAATCTCAGGTGCGTTGTTTATTAAGCCCAACTGGTCGCGCATCCATTGTACGGCAGCACCGGCGATAAAAATACTTCCTTCGAGGGCGTAGGATACTTTTCCGTTTATCTTCCAGGCAATGGTAGTCACCAGGTTGTTTTCCGACAGGATGGCTTTTTCGCCGGTATTAAGCAGCATAAAACAACCCGTTCCGTAAGTATTTTTAGCCATTCCGGGGTGTATGCATTGCTGGCCAAACAATGCTGCCTGCTGGTCGCCGGCAATACCGGCAATTGGTATTTCGTGTGCAAATATCGTTGTTTTGGTGTATCCCACTATTTCGCTTGATGCACAAACTTCGGGAAGCATACTTTCCGGAATATCAAAAAGTTCCAGCAGCTCTTTATCCCAACAGCAATCGTTTATATTGTATAGCAATGTTCTGCTGGCATTTGTAATATCAGTAACGTGTTTGTCGCCACGGGTAAGCTTCCAGATTAACCACGAATCAACGGTGCCAAACGCCAATTTTCCTTCGTTTGCTTTTTCTCTTGCACCTTTAACATTTTCAAGAATCCATTGCACTTTAGTCCCCGAAAAATAGGCATCAATTACCAACCCTGTTTTGGTGCGAATCAGTTTTTGATATCCCTTTTCTTTTAATGCATCGCAATATTTGGCAGTTCGCCGGTCTTGCCAAACAATGGCATTGTAAACCGGTTCGCCGGTTTCTTTGTCCCAAACAATAGTTGTTTCGCGTTGGTTGGTGATACCAATTGCGGCAATATTTTTTCCGTTAATACCAATTTTTGTAATGGCCTCGGCTGCAACTGCTGCCTGCGACGACCAAATTTCATTGGGATCATGTTCCACCCAACCCGGTTTCGGAAATATCTGTTCAAACTCTTTGTGGGCAACCGATTTTATTGCACCAAGCTGATCGAAAACAATAGCACGCGAACTGGTCGTGCCCTGGTCAAACGCAAGTATGTACTTATTCATAAGGTTTATGGTTTATAGTTTTTAATTCTTAGTAATGAGTTATCGATCATCTCAAAACAGGCATTCACAAGTTCTAT
>NZ_JBFHGM010000360.1:0-4214 GCF_041583095.1 Draconibacterium sp. | reverse complement strand
TATTCCAATTTTTTACTTTACGATCTTGCGGGTATTTATGCCTTCAATGGGGATAAACAGAATGCTTATTTATGGCTATCAAAATTTAGCGAGTTGAATAAAATGCCGCGCTGGACGGTAGACCTAATAAAAACAGATCCCTTATTTGAAACAATCAGGGGAGAACCTGATTTTGAGAAGATAGTTGCCGATGTTGAAACAAAATACAAAACCGAACACGAACGCATTAAAGTATGGCTCGAAAACAATAACATCCTATTGGAATAAATCCCACCATTCCCTTCATAGAAACACATTTTGCAAAATAAATTCAACTCTTGCAATATAAGTTCAACTCAAAAACTATAGATTCTACCTTCTGATGCTGTATTACTAACATAAGTATTGTTTTATTCCCGAACTTTGATTCCACTAAATGTCATTTCTTCATTTTCTGAAAATTAAGGCCATGAAATCTTATTCGTGTTATTAGTCCTTATCGCCAACATATTTTTCTGTCTCACAACATGAAAAGAAAGAAAAATTGAAGAAATGCCGGGTATTGCCTTTCTAACTAACCTGCATAAAATTTAGGCAATCACCCAAACCTCCTTAGATATTAAGTTTTGGGCCACCTCTAATTATGGAGGTGGTTTTCTTTTTTCAGAAAAAAGAAAAAGGGTAGCCCAACGACCACCCCTCACATTCAATAATGTATAATGATAAAAAATAAGGGTACAACAAGTTTAAGGAATCAAAACAGTAATGTTTCTATTTTAGTTCGCTACTTATCAACACCTTAACGTGAATAGCGCATCTTTACCAGGATTTAAATAAGCAGAATATCATCCCTCCAAAAATTTTCAATCCTGTTATTAACTTTTTTACTTCTGGTGAAAAAAGTACTATATCTACGTCTTCAACCCGGCTTAATTACTATTAATCAGCAAAAAGCGCCAAACCTTTGTCAATCAGAAATCTTTTAATTACTTTTGCGGCCAATTAATTTTATGCCGTTTCTATTGAAAGCGATGTTGCGGCGTAAACATTGTATAACAAATAGTTCTTTAAAAAATGTATTTAACATCAGAAAAAAAACAAGAGCTTTTCGCCAAACATGGCCAATCAGCTCAGGACACAGGTAGTGCAGAAGGTCAGATTGCATTGTTCTCGTTAAGAATTAACCACTTAACTGAACACCTGAAAAAAAACAAGAAAGACCACAGCACTCGTCGTGCATTGATTAAACTAGTAGGTAAGCGTCGTAGCTTACTCGATTACCTCATCAAAAAAGATATCGAACGTTACCGTGCGATTATCAAAGAGTTGAACTTACGTAAGTAAATTATATTGAAAGGCAATGCATTGGTATTGCCTTTCTTTTTTGTAAATTGCAAAACCTCACCACCCATTGTAATTAACAAAGGCCGCATACAGGCCGCAAAAATTATTGATTTAAATTATGGTAAACGCTACAGTTAAAACAATCGAACTTGCCGACGGCAGGACGATTACCATTGAAACCGGCAAATTGGCAAAACAAGCTGATGGTTCGGTAGTGGTTCGAATGGGTGACACCATGTTGCTGGCAACAGTTGTGTCGGCAAAAGAAGCGAAAGAAGATGTAGATTTCATGCCGGTATCAGTTGATTACCGCGAAAAATTTTCAGCCGCAGGACGTTTCCCGGGTGGTTTCCTGAAAAGAGAAGCCCGTCCGAGCGATGAAGAAATTTTGGTTGCACGTTTAGTTGACCGTGCACTTCGTCCACTTTTCCCGGAAGATTACCACGCTGAAACCGCGGTAATGATCTCACTGATCTCATCAGGAAAAGATGAAATGCCTGACTGTTTAGCCGGTTTGGCAGCATCAGCAGCAATCGCTGTTTCAGATGTTCCTTTCACTACTCCGATTTCGGAAGTTCGCGTAGCCCGTATTGATGGCGAATTCGTTATCAACCCATCTCTGGCGATGTTAGCAGAAGCCGATCTTGACATTATGGTTGGCGCATCGTACGAAAACATTATGATGGTTGAAGGCGAAATGAATGAAGTTTCGGAAGAAGTAATGTTGGAAGCGATTAAAGTTGCGCACGAAGAAATTAAAAAGCACTGTAAAGTTCAGGAAGAACTGGCTGCAGAACTGGGAGTTGTTAAACGTGAATATTGCCACGAAAACAACAACGAAGAATTGCGTGCACAGGTAAAAGCCGATCTTTACGAAAAAGCATACGCTATTGCGAAACAACAAATTACCAACAAAAGCCTGCGTATGGAGTCTTTTGCTGCTGTTGTTGACGAATATGTTGCAGCTTACGTTGAGGCCAACGCCGAAAATGAGGAGATTGACCTTGTGGCCAACGAAAAACTCATTCGCCGTTACTACCACGATGTGGAAAAAGAAGCTATGCGCCGTATGATTCTCGACGATGGAATTCGTTTGGATGGCCGTGCTACTAACCAAATCCGTCCTATCTGGGGTGAGGTAGATTACCTTCCCGGTGCACACGGATCATCAATTTTCACCCGTGGCGAAACTCAATCGTTAACTTCGGTTACTTTGGGTACCAAAATGGATGAGAAAATTATCGACCAGGTAACTGTTCAGGGAAAAGAGAAGTTTTTATTACACTACAACTTCCCTCCATTCTGTGTTGGCGATCCTAAAACACCACGCGGAACAAGCCGTCGCGAGATCGGTCACGGAAACCTGGCACACCGTGCATTAAAGAAAATGCTTCCTGCCGATTCGCCTTATGTAGTTCGTATTGTTTCTGATATTTTGGAATCAAACGGATCATCATCGATGGCTACAGTTTGTGCCGGAACAATGGGATTGATGGACTGCGGATTAAAAATCAAAAAGCCGGTATCGGGTATCGCAATGGGATTGATTACCGATAAAGGTGCTGAAAAATACGCTGTTCTTTCTGACATTTTAGGTGACGAAGACCACCTGGGTGACATGGACTTTAAAGTAACCGGTACTGCCGATGGTATTACCGCTACTCAAATGGATATTAAAGTTGACGGACTGCCATACGAAGTGCTTGCGCAAGCATTGCAACAGGCAAAAGAAGGCCGTTTACACATTTTGGGCGAAATGCTGAAAGTGATTCCTGAAGTTCGCGAAGACTTTAAACCAAATGTTCCACGTATCGAAACCGTTCAAATTCCTAAGGATATGATCGGTGCGGTAATCGGACCTGGTGGAAAAGTTATTCAGGCTATCCAGGAAGAAACTCAAACCGTTATTGTTATCGAAGAAGTTGACGATGCTGGTTTGGTTCAGATTTCAGGAGCCGGATTGGAGCCAATTGAAGCTGCAAAAGCTAAAATTAAGGCGATCACTGCACTTCCTGAAGTGGGTGAAATTTACCAGGGAAAAGTAAAATCGGTAGTTTCTTTCGGAGCATTTATCGAAATTATTCCTGGAAAAGAAGGTCTGTTGCACGTATCTGAAATGGCTTGGGAACGCGTTGAAAACGCAGAGGACTTTGCTAAAGAAGGCGAAATTGTTGAAGTAAAACTGATCGGTGTTGACGAAAAAACCGGTAAACTTAAACTTTCGCGCAAAGTGTTGCTTCCAAAACCTGAAGGTTATGTAGAGCGCCCACCAAGAGAAAACCGCGGACCTCGTGGAGATAACCGTGGTGGTGATCGTCGACGCGATGATCGCAGAGGTGGAGACAGAAGACGTGATGACCGCAGAGGTGGTGATCGCAGAGAATTCCGTCCTCGTCGCGATAACGACTAATACCAATTGTTTTCAGTGTGAGCCTTAAGCGAAACACTGAAATTACAATGGTTAATGCCGATTGAAAAATTAAAGTTTTAATTTGATTTCACATCGGTATAAGAGCTGAATAAAATTCAAGCAAAATAATAAAACGCTCCGCCTTTTGGTGGGGCGTTTTTTTGTTATTAACAGTGTACACTTATAAGATGAAACATCGGATCACCCGCAAGTCCGATGGATTTAACATTCCATAGACGGCAAGAGAGGAACTGGAACTTTTTGCCTGCCTGGCGGCTTTCATCTTTGCCCCCGACGAAATGTCGGGATTTCGTCTTTGCTCCAACTTGAAGCAAAGACGAAACAGAAAATTCAAGGCTGCTTTTGGTCCTTCCCCTACGTTTTCATTAAACCTAAGTTCGGACGGGTGATCTCCTCGCCCACTCGGAGTTTCCCGCTCTCACTAAGGTTTCATTTCAACTCCGGGCAACGACCAAAAGAG
>NZ_JBFHGM010000359.1:0-4217 GCF_041583095.1 Draconibacterium sp. | reverse complement strand
CCATGCAAAAAACATTTATAGGAATTTTACTAGTGATTTTGGCCGTTGTATTGTTTGCGCTAAATAATTCATCGGTGGTTACTTTGAACTTTTGGAAATGGAACATCGAATCAAATTTATCGCTTGTTCTAATAATTGCCGTTACGTTCGGAGCCATGACCAGTTTTATATTATCGCTACCCTATCGTGCACGTAAAAATAATGAAATCCGAAACAGGGATAGAACAATTAAAGGGCTCGAAAGTCAGATTCGTAAATTGGAGAACGATATAAAAGCTGCAGTGAACAAAACAAGTAAAGAACTGGAAAGTCAAAAAGAAAAACCAGATTAAATGCCTGCGTGGTAAGTTAAGTAGTAGCATCAGTGTAAACAGAATTAAAACAATGAGATATGAAAACAAATGATTCAATCAAAAACAATTGGTCGTTTATAAAACTCGGGTTAAATGAAAGATATCCACAGTTATCAAAAAATGACCTTACGTATATCGACGGTTACGAGAATGAATTTCTGCATAACCTGGAGCTTAAATTGGGAATGAATAGAGAGCAACTAACAACAATACTTTACAGCCTTATTCCCAGCGAAAGCATGCAAAAGGTTTAATAAAAAAATTATCAAAAAGGGAAAAAACTCCAATTAGCAAATTACACTTAAAATTAAAAGTTATGTTTAAAATAATTGATATTACAAAAGAAGAGCTGATTGCCCACGAAGTTGAAGGAAAACTGACAGAAGAAGACGACAACAAAATTACTCCGCTTATTGATAAAGCGGTTCAGGATTTTGGCAAGGTAAAACTTTACATTCAGCTAAATTATGTAGATGGAATTTCGCCGAAAGCATTTTGGGAAGACGTAAAAACCTACCTGAAACATTTTAACCACATGAAGAAAATTGCAGTTGTTGGAAAATCTCGTTGGGAAAAATTGTGGTCGGAACTGGCTGCACCATTTATTTCCGGCGAAGTAAAATATTTTGAGTTTACCGATATTGACAAAGCCCGGAAGTGGGTTAAGGATTAATTATAACCTGATTTCGAATTTAAAATAGCTCACAGCTTTAGCTATTTTTAGACAGAAACTTTCAATGGTTTTCGAAGTACTATCGGGATAATACAAGAAAATTGTTGGAAGTTTATGGCAAAAAGAGCAAAGCCATTAATGGAAAGTCCTTCTCACGCCATCTTTCCATTTAGTATTCTTTAAAACAACCCGTTATTCCTGCATAATTCTAAATGGAAATCTGACGCAATTATGACTTTCTGTGATAATATTTTAAAATCGAATTCAGGTTTATACATCAATACTAATTGTTGTTTAACCGGTTGCGGCATTAAGTTGCCCAACCGGTTTTTTCATGTAAGCACTTATAATTTAGGCTAATATTTTTTTACGTATCGCAGCTTTAAACTACATGTTCTTATTTACTGTTACATTCGGATGGGTCATTTCTGCGGGTTTTACCCATTCATCAAACTGTTTTTCATTTAACAGTTTTAATGCTGTTGCAGCCGCTTTTAGACTACACTTGTTTGCATGTGCATATTTGGCAATTTGTGCGGCTTTGTTGTAGCCAATATGCGGCGTAAGCGAAGTCACCAACATCAACGAATTATTTACATGCGCATCAATTTTTTCAGTATTGGGTGCGATTCCTTCCAAACAATTTTTGTTGAACGATACGCATGCATCTGCCAGCAATGTAGCCGACTGTAAAAAATTGGCAATCAACACAGGTTTAAAAACATTTAGCTGAAAATGCCCGTAAGAATTGGCCACCGAAATGGTTGTATCGTTACCCATTACCTGGGTACAAACCATTGAAAGTGCCTCGATTTGAGTTGGATTCACTTTTCCGGGCATAATCGACGAACCGGCTTCGTTGGCAGGAATATTCAATTCGCTGATTCCGGCTCGCGGCCCCGAAACCATTACCCGCAAATCGTTTACAATTTTCAGTAAACTAACAGCAAGCTGCTTTATTGCACTGTGCGATTGCACAAACGCATCGTGCCCGGCAATCAATGCAAACTTATTTTTGGCTTTTGTAAAAGGCAATCCTGTTTCGTTGCTTATTTCATTTACAATTTCGTCGTCGAAACAAGCCGGAGAGTTTAATCCTGTTCCAACAGCAGTTCCGCCCAGTGGCAACTCCTGCAAATCGGGCAAGGTATTTTTTAATGCATTTATTCCTTTTTCAATTTGGGTAGAATAGGCCGAAAATTCCTGACCTAAAGTAATCGGAACGGCATCCATAAAATGCGTTCGACCAATTTTTACTATCGCTTTAAACTCTTCAGATTTTTTGTTATAAGTATCATGGAGCTCTTTCAGCGCCGGCAGCAAATGGGCGGTCAGCTTTTTGTATGCTGCAATGTGCATGGCTGCCGAAAAGGTATCGTTTGATGACTGTGATTTATTCACATCATCGATTGGATGCAACTCGATATTTTCCCATTGAAAATCGTTTTCTACAATTTGTTTTACCCGGTTAGCAATCACCTCGTTGCAATTCATATTAGTGTGCGTGCCCGAGCCGGTTTGCCAAATTACCAACGGAAAATGTTGCTCTAACTTTCCGGCTAAAATTTCGTCGCAAGCTGTTTCTATTAACTGCTTTTTGTTTGTAGAAAGTATTCCCAGTTTATGATTACTCCGGGCTGCGGCTTTTTTTATAATCGCAAAAGACTCAATTATTTCCTTTGGCATTGAAGCCTTCGGGCCAATCCTGAAATTCTCCAGCGATCGCTGTGTATGCGCTCCCCAAAGTTTATTCTCGGGCACATTTATTTCTCCAAGTGTGTCTTTTTCAACGCGATAATTCATGACTCCTCCTTTAATTCTGTTCTATTGTTTTCAGTTCTTTCGTATTCTAAGTGTTGCTAAAGTTCGGCTCTAAATAGCATCAATTTTGGCAGCCAGAATAAAGTCGTTTGGAGATAAGCCTCCAATGTTGTGCGTGCTGATTTCAACCTCAACCGAACTATAGTGCACACCCAAATCGGGGTGGTGATCTTCTTCATCGGCCAGCACAGCAATTTTTTGGGCAAATGCAATGGCTTCGTTAAAATCCTTCACCGAAAAACTCTTTTGAATCTTTTTGTCATCCACTACTTTCCAATCTTCATTTATTTTCGCCTTAAAATGCTTAATCTCTTCAGCATTTAGCGGTGTTGTTTCTTTTTTGCACGGTGCACAGTGCTTTTCTTTTAATTCACTCATAATCTGTATATTTTATCTGCAGGAAAATGCCTGTGTAAATCATTATTGAAAATAATATGCCAAACCAGAAATAGCTGGTTACCAACCGGAACGATAACAGTATACGGGTACAATTTCCACAAGTTGTGAAATGAGACCATACCAAATCCGCACTTCCACAGTTTCTGCCCAATGCAAAGCGGGTTTTATTGTTCCGTTCTTTTCTGCAATATTTGTTTGTCCTCACGCCCAGGTCAGGCATCCGTTTCTGGTCTGTTCCCACTAGGTATTTCACTTACTTACAATCTCTTATTTTTAGCCACAAAAGGCCTGACCAACTCCCTAAATTCACAGTAACTTCCATTTTTCTGACTATATTATGATCCTTTCGCACCCCATAAATCAGCAACATCAATTCTATTTTGCCCTTCCAAACGCTGTAATTTTAAAGGGTGATAGCACTCCATTAAATCAAAACGTGCTTTTACTTCAGTAAACATTTCAAACCCAATGTTTACCATAAGTTGCAGTTCACAAAATAGTTTGCCTATGAAAACACTATTATTTATCACGGTTTTTAGTATGGTTACCTTGGTATCTCGTGCCCAGTGGACTGATAGCAAGCCTTCAACCACAACAAAACATACTTTATATTCGTCAGGAGAATATCTGGTTGGCGATCAGCAAGCCGGGAAATTAGGCATGAGCTATACCTACAACAATAAGTATATAATAAGCGTTGGATACTCGGCTACATTTAAAACAACAGTTACGCCCTCTGATAACTTTCTGAAATCGGCTACAAACGTTACGCCTGCCACTTCGGTTGAACCTTTCGAGAATTCGGAGAATTTGCATATGATGATGGGCCGAATTTTTAACCTGAATGAAAAAAAGAATTTACGCGTTGTTCTTCAGGCCGGCCCGGGAATTACCACATTTCGTGAACCGGAATTTGCCCTTGTTAATTCAAACAGCCAATATAACTTTGAAACGAAAACATCAAAAAAACT
>NZ_JBFHGM010000358.1:0-4247 GCF_041583095.1 Draconibacterium sp. | reverse complement strand
GATTTTATGACCTGGCCACGCATGATAGAAACATCAATGGGAGTGATTGAGCACTCGCAATTTTTATCAGAAGACCAAAAAAGAGATATTCTCTTTAATAATGCAGCCCGCTTTTTCAGAATGGATAACAGCGATTTTGATTGGCCTGAAAAATTATAATTCCGACCGTGTTTATACACGTTATGGTCAGTTTAGTTAGATAGAAGATCCGGCTAAAACCGGATCTTCAATATGTATTAAACCAATAAACTTAAAAAATGAAGAAAAAACTTTTCCTTGCACTATTTTGCTTTTTTGTAGTTCTGGGTTCCAATGCTCAGGAATTAGCAAATTTTATGGGACGTGCGCCCGTAATTTCTCCTGAGTTTGGAGAAAAGACTGTTACTTTTCGAATAACAGCACCCGATGCCAAATTAGTACGCTTATAT
Source organism: Draconibacterium sp. (assembly GCF_041583095.1). Lineage (NCBI taxonomy): Bacteria > Pseudomonadati > Bacteroidota > Bacteroidia > Marinilabiliales > Prolixibacteraceae > Draconibacterium > Draconibacterium sp. The sequence continues at coordinate 3,819 of NZ_JBFHGM010000358.1, read as the reverse complement.
GGCTCGTGGATGGAAGCCCGAAATTCATCTGTTAACATGATGAAAGATACTGCCGGTGTTTGGTCTCTAAGTATTCCAACTCCATCGCCGGAACTGTACACCTACAATTTTATTGTTGATGGTTTGGTGGTTAACGATACCCGCAACGTTTTTATGCAGCGCGATGGAACTCGTTACCTGAGTGTGTTACTTGTTCCGGGAGAGCTGACTGAAAATTATTTTGAGGCTAATGAACACGGAAATCTTTCAAAAGTTTGGTACGATTCACCAACAATTGGCACAAAACGCCGCATGTTTGTTTATACGCCTAACGGCTACGAAACCAGCGGCGAAGATTACCCCGTTTTATACTTGCTACACGGTGGTGGTGGCGACGAAGATGCCTGGAGTACCATGGGGCGCGCCCGCCAGATACTGGATAACCTGATTGAAAAAGGACTGGCAAAACCAATGATTTGTGTGATGCCAAACGGAAATCCGGGGCAGCAGGCTGCAAAAACACAATTACTCGAAGAGAAACCATTTGATTACCGCAATGAGGCCACCCGAAATGATTACATAAACAGTCTTGTAAAAGACATTATTCCATACATCGAAGGTCATTATCGCGTTATTGCCAAACCTGAGGCCAGAGCTGTTTCCGGCCTTTCAATGGGTGGCGGACATACAACTTCTGTTACCGTTAATTACCCGGGCACATTCGATTACATTCTGCCATTGAGTTCAGGAATGAGAGGGGAGCCTGGTGTAATTGATCCTCAATTGCAGAAAATTAAAGTTGCCGGATATAAATTGTACTGGATTGGCTGTGGAAAAGACGATTTCCTGGCATACAAAAGTAGTATCAATCTTGATGAAGCGCTTACCCGCAACGGTATGGAACATACATTTTTTGTTACCGAAGGTGGCCATACTTGGGCAAACTGGCGGATTTACCTGAATACTTTTGCACCTCTGCTTTTTAAATAGAGTTTTAAATCAATCAATTAATAGAGATGAAAAAATATACAATTTTAATCATAGCCCTGTTTATTTGCGTGGGCTCTTTTGCTCAGGAAATAGGCAACTTTATGGGACGCGAGCCTATTGTTTCGCCTGAAATTGGAGACAATGGAATTACTTTCCGCTTTTCGGCTCCTTATGCCGATGATGTTAAACTTACGGGTGGTTTTGCGCCAACTCAAAAAGTAGAAACTTCGTTCGGAACAATGGATATGCCGGGAAATATTGACATGGTAAAAGGTGATAAAGGTTTGTGGACGGTAACAATTCCTCTGCCCGAACCGGAACTTTATACCTATAGTTTTATTGTTGACGGAATGAGTGTAAACGATCCCAACAATATTTTTATGCAACGCGATGGTACACGCTACCTCAGTGTGTTGTTGGTTCCGGGAGAACGAACTGAAAATTACTTTGAAGCCAATGAACGCGGTAATCTTAACCAGGTTTGGTACAATTCTCCAACTTTGGGAATGACCCGCCGTTTGTTTGTTTATACTCCGTACGGATATGCTAACAGTAAAGACAAATATCCGGTGCTTTACCTGTTGCATGGTGGTGGTGGCGACGAAGATGCATGGAGTACAATGGGACGTGCCTGCCAGATTTTAGACAACCTGATTGAAAAAGGCCTGGCAAAACCGATGATCTGTGTAATGCCAAATGGAAATCCAACGCAGTATGCTGCACGTACTTTAATGATTGATGAAAAACCAATAGATCCTAATGCCCAGGGAATGGGAATGATGGGAAATATGTATCCTAAAAGCATAGTCGAAGACATTGTCCCGTTTATTGAAAAAACATATCGTGTGGATGCACGTCCAAAATCACGCGCCATTGCAGGTCTTTCAATGGGTGGCGGACACACTATTTCCACTTCTTTAATGTATCCGGGATTTTTCGATTACATCTGCCCGTTAAGTATGGGAATAGGAATGCGCTTTGGAAACAGTGAAGCTGATATTGAAAAGGAAATGAAAAATTACGAAACACAGTTTAAAGCGCTGAAAAAAGAAGGTTACAAATTGTACTTTCTGGCTTGCGGAGATACTGATTTCCTTTTTGAGTCAGCAAAAACACTCGATAAAATGCTTACCGATACCGGTTGTAAACATGAATTTTTTGTTACGCCCGGCGGACATACCTGGGCCAACTGGCGGATTTATCTAAATACTTTTGCCCCTAAATTATTTAAATAATAGTTTGATGAAGGATTTCTCAAGACGACAATTTATACAACGAACAACCGAAGCCACGCTGCCCTTTATTCTGTTACCCGGAATAACAAGGGCGTGGCCGGGTTTTTCAACAGATTACCAAATTGCCGATACCAAATACGGTAAGTTGCGCGGTTACCGCGAAAATGGTGTAAACATTTTCAAAGGAATTCCTTATGCCGCTGATGCATCGGGGCTAAACAGGTTTAAAAAAGCTGCACCTGTAAAACCATGGACAGGAGTTCGTGATGCCTTGCAATTGGGAAATCCTTCAATTCAGCCAGCAAATCAAACTTACGGACTGAATGAGCCCGACCCATCTGAAGATTGCCTGGTTTTAAATATCTGGACACCTGCCAACGACAATAAAAAACGCCCTGTTATGGTGTATAATCACGGAGGTGGATTTCAGACAGGCTCGGGAGGTTCAGTAACAGCCGATGGCAGCAATCTGGCCCGAATGTACGATGTGGTGGTGGTTGAAACAAATCACCGCCTGGGCTTGCTTGGTTTTCTTTACCTCGATGAATTTGCTGGTGAAGAATACCACGGATCGGGAAACCGCGGAGTTCAGGACATTGCTGTGGCCTTAAAATGGTTAAACGAAAATATTGAACAGTTTGGCGGCGATCCGCAAAACGTAATGATCTTTGGCGAATCGGGTGGCGGCATGAAAACATCTTGTTTGTATGCCATGCCCGAAGCCGCTCCCTATTTTAACAAAGCATCGGTTGAAAGTGGCCCCGGCGTTGAAATTATCGAAGCTGAAGATGCGGCTCAAACTACAATCGAACTGTTGAATTATTTCAATATCTCAAAAAACGACTGGAAAAAGCTACTGGAAATACCGGCCGAAAAATTGCTGGAAGCATCGTCTAAACTTCCACGAAAACCAAGTGCACGCTCCAGTGGATTTTACGGAATTGGGAACTCTGGCGTAGGTAGTTTTGGTGCGGTAAAAGATGGGGTGGTTTTACCCAGCCACCCGTTCGAGCCAACGGCTCCTGTTTTCTCAAAAGATAAACCTTTATTAACCGGCTGGAACGAAGATGAGCATATCTTCTTTGCCATGATGAGTGGGGATTCAGAAGTTTTCACCCTTACAGAAGAAGAACTAAAAAAACGCTTGCAAAACGACTTTGGTGAAAATGCAGAACTTATCCGAAAAACATACCACGAAGCGCATCCTGAAAAAACGCCCGGCGAAATATATATTGCTATTCGTTCGATTATGATGATGGGACTGGGATCAATTACAATAGCGGAAAGAAAAGCCAAACAAGGCGGAGCTTCTGCATATTTGTACAACTTCGGTTATAAATCGAACATGAAAATTCCCGGAACTGAATTTGAAGCAGGTTCGATGCACGCACTGGATATTCCTTTTAAGTTTTACAATGTGGAAGGGGGAATGGCCGGTACAAAAGACGACCGCTTTGAAGCTTCACAGAACTTTACTTCGTTATGGACCAGTTTCGCGCGCAACGGAAAACCAGCAGCCAAAGGTCAGCCGGAATGGCCGGCTTACAATTTACAGGAGCGTTCGCTTATGCGAATTGATACAGAATGTTCAGTTATCAACGACCGGTATAAACTG
>NZ_JBFHGM010000357.1:0-4248 GCF_041583095.1 Draconibacterium sp. | reverse complement strand
AGTAATTCTGCCAGTGTGCTAACAACAGCTACTGCAAGTCCAATATAAAAGGTTTTCAAATCGAAAACACCGCGATTAAAATAAAGGGCCAGCAGGCTGATAACAAAGCTGGTGAGTAAAAATGCACCCGATCCGAAAATTGATTTTCCGGTATCGATGCCCAATATTTTTATTTTATGATTGTTCGTTTTAAAGCTGATTCCTACAATGGCTGCCATCGGGTCGCTAATTCCCAAAATCAGCATTGGCAGGATGAAAATAAATTTGCTATCGAGTATATCCGATAGTAAAAATGTAAGATAAATTGATGCAGGTAACAGGTAACTTCCAATCGATTTCCGGTCGATATCGTGAATGGAATTCAACTGTTTGCTGTATTGTGTAATAAATAAGGCCGCAAAAAAGATGAGCGCCAGCACAAACACATACCAATGACTTGAAAAAATGTATGGAAAGGGTACCACAGCAATGGTGGCGGTAAAGTGCGCAAACTTTCGTGTAAACTCGCCTTTTACTTTTAGTCGTCGGTAGTTAAGTTCGTTAAATGCCAGTAACAGTATTATTGCAATAAAATATACTACTGACAGCGTAATAGTGTTCCCCATAAAAATATTTTATTCTCTGGTTATCTTCCCTCAAATTCCCGCTCCGTTTTCAATAAACAAAGTTATCGCTTTATAAGTTTCACCACTTCATTTATTGATCGAACTGTTATTATCCTTTCCTGAAATGCTCAAGTTAAGAACCAATCATCAGAAAAAAAAATGTTACCCAGGCTCCACCCGCAATTAAACTGTCAAAGCGGTCGAGAAATCCTCCGTGCCCTGGTATCAAATTACTGTAATCTTTTACTCCGAATTTTCTTTTGTACAACGAAGCAGCAATGTCGCCTAAAAAAGCAAACACAATTATTCCGAGTGTAAGCCCGGCCACCACATACCATTTATTGTCGTATAATCCGTGTAGAAAAAAGCCGCTTGCGAATGCAAACAAAGCACCACCAACCGTTCCTCCAATGGTTTTATTGGGGCTGATATCAGGTGCTATTTTTGTTTTTCCCCACAACTGACCCGAAATCTGGCTAAACGCATCAAAGATCGATAAGATCAGAAATGCAAAAAGCACCAGTTTGTTATCCATCGCCCCAAACAACCACAATCCTGCCCCTAAAACGGCATAGATAAGTAGGGAAACGATTACGAATCCCGATTGTTTAAAACCGGCTCTTTTAAATAGCCTTAAAAGCTCGAACGCACCAGCCAGCAATATTGTCCCCACTAAAACCTGAAAGAATACCGGTTTTATTGTTATGCTGAAAAACAAAACGTGGATAATAATAAAATAGCTAATGAATTTTGTCCAGCTTTTTCGGGCCACTGCTTTTTCCTTTTTCCGGTTAATAAAAAAGAATCCAACTGCACCCAGCAAGAAATATGACAGAATGAATATGTAAATCGTTAAAATCATGTTATCTGTTTACTATCATTAAAATACCGATTGCAGCAACCACAGCCGCGTATATGTACTTTACCCTATTCTCCGATTTTCCGATCTTTGCTTTTGCAAAAAGCCGCGGCCCCAAAAACGCACCAATTACCGATCCCGATGTAAGAAAGGCAATTAGAGTAAGATCGATACTGCCCATTAAAAAGTGGGCACCAACCGCAAATACGGTATTTACCAAAACCACCAGCAACGATGTGCCAACCACTAATTTTACCTGCAGGCGCATCGAAAATAATCCGGCAATAATAGGTGCAGTCCCGCTGGTTCCAAATGTTCCGGCAATCAGTCCGGCCGTTAAGCCAAAAAACGAGCCTTTCCCAACCCGAACGGCTTTAAGTTTTGTATTATTTTCGTTGTCTCCGGCCTCTCTGTATTTTCGGATACCGGCTACCAACATATTTATTGCTATCAAAATGGAATAAACTCCAAACAGTAGCTTTAATTGCGGCTCCGAAATTAAATTTGTTATACGTGCACCCAGCAAAGCTCCTACAATTCCGGCAATGCCAAACAAGGCCCCGGTTTTGGTATCGATATTTCCTTTTCGGTAGTGCCCCCACGAGCCTACCAATCCAATTGGTAGTGTTGCAGCCAGCGAAGTTGCCACAGCTGTATGCGCGGGCACGCCAATTATTAAGGTAAGCACCGGCAAAAAGAAAAAGCCTCCACCTCCTCCAAGCATGGTTCCAAAAAGCCCAATAACAAAGCCAATTAAGGGTAAAATCAGGTAGATATTTTCAAACGAAGAATTAAAAATCATAATTAATCTTTACGGTCAGTTAAATTTAAAAATTAATTACTCAACCGCAGTATTTAAAACCTGTCCTGTTAAAAAGTCAAAGGTAAAGTATAAAAATTTATCGTTAAGTGATACGAAACACAATCTAAAATCACCCTATGTATTTTAACATCTGTTAACGTTTCAATAAAAAAAGAGTTCAGCAATTGATTTTTTGCACCGAAAATAAGTGGAGAATATAATGAAATAATACTGGTAATATTCCCAGCGAATAACTTTGAATAATTGGTTTGAATAGAAAAGCTCTTCCCAAAAAGGAAGAGCTTTTTATTTGTTCCACAATATAAAGTTATAAGAAACTAATGGTAAGCGTGACATAAAAGCTCCTTCCTGGCGAATAAATGGGTCGGGCATCTGCTCCACGAACTGATCGCGCCAGATGTTCGTAATACGCTTCATCAAACAAGTTTTGCACACCACCGGTGGCTGTAAAAACGCTATTCACCAACCACGAAACTTTTGCATCAACTACATTAAAAGCCGGCGTTTCTGTTTCGCCGTACGATGTTGCAATCCGATCCTGTTTCATGGCATGCCTGAACATCAGTTCCGGCTTTAGTTTGCTATCTGCAAAATTCCCCATCAAGTGATAATGAAACTCCATCGGTGGAATTTCGGGCAACGGTTCATCCAGCTCCTGATTCTGGCCGTGCGTATAAACCAATCCCAAATCGTGATTTAGGAACGAATTATATTGCTGAATCCAGTTGGCTTCAAAACCAGTCATTAATGCTTTTTTGATATTTATAAACTGACGTACCCCCGGCGAAGTGCTCAACGCAGGCTGCAGATCTTCGCGAATTTCAGACGAAATATAATCGCGCAAAACCGAGGTAAACACATTTATATTTATATTAGTCTTTTCGGTTTGATAACGAAAAACCAGATCGAGCTGATTGTTAATTTCCGGATCAAGATCAGGATTTCCCAGCATTTCGTAGGGATCGAGCCCAATCGGAAACTGATTGATGTAGCGTTCGGCAATTCCCGGACTTCGCGTGGCCATTCCCATCCACAAACCCAGCGATATATTTTCATTGAACAAACGTGTTCCGCCAACACTAACCGAGGGATGCACTTGCGTCGATTCTAAATCAGAATAAATTTCTTCAAAACGCGGATCGGGATTATTGGCTTTTGACGAATTTATATCGAGGCGTCCAGAAACAACAAACTGAAATCCCGGCTGCGCGATGTGCCATTCACCAAAAAATCCAGTGCGATTTATTTCGGCATCCTGCCACACAATATCCATCAGCACTTTGCCGGCCATTGGTCCCATTAGCATTGTGCGCTCACGATATCCGTCGGCCGACTCAAAACGATAATCAGCACCTGCATAGAGGTAGCTTTTGTTAAAATCGAAACGCAATTCTGTTCGTCCACCGTAATTACGCGTTTCGGCATCGGTTATTGCATTCACCATTCGCGGATCAAGTACTTTTTCATAATTATCCATTCGATGATCTACCATCGTACCGTACACACTGGTATTCCACGAGCTAAGTGCTTTATCATAAAAAACGGCCGAATGACTGGCATTTACCAGCCAGGTATTGTCTTCGCGCAAATCCATTGGTAAGGCCGGAAAATCAACATCTTTGGCAATATTGTTTGAAACCAGCACTCCAATTTTTTGGGTTTGACTGAGTTTTACCCCAAGTTTTCCTCCCCAGTTCAGCCGGTTAAAACGCGCTGCAATATCCACTCCATCGCCATCGGTATAATCATCGCCGGTGGAATAAGCACCAAACATCCGGAAATCTACTTTTGAGCCGGAAACTCCGGCCACTCCTTCCGTTCTAAAAATGTTTCCGTTGCTCTCGTAACTTGTTCCCACACGACCAACAGGTGTTGCTTTTTTCTTAAAAACGGGCGAAGAACTTTTAAAATTTATGGTTCCGCCAAAAGCATTTCCATAACGCAAACTGTGTGGTCCTTTT
>NZ_JBFHGM010000356.1:0-4293 GCF_041583095.1 Draconibacterium sp. | reverse complement strand
GCCGGTAAACTGACACCTGAAATTGAGGAGACAATTAGAAAAGTAGCTGCTGAAACAGCTGAGAAATACAAACAGTAATTGAGTAAATGAGTGATTGAGGATTTCCTCATTTACTAAATTACTCAATAACACATCTACCAAAATATGGCTGGATTAAAAGAAATACGCACCCGGATAGCATCGGTAAAAACCACCCGGCAGGTAACCAGTGCCATGAAAATGGTTTCGGCTGCCAAGTTAAAAAAAGCGCAGGATGCTATTATGCAAATCAGACCGTATGCCGAAAAGCTACACGAGATACTAACTTCGTTGAGTGCCAGCCTCGAAAACGTTGAAGATTCGGTTTACACACAATCACGCGAACCTAAAAAAGTGCTTCTGATTCTGGTATCATCAAACCGCGGTTTGTGCGGAGGTTTTAACAGCAATATCACCAAAAAAGCGGTTGAAGTAGCCAAAACAAAATATGAGCAACAGTTGCAACTGGGTAAGCTCGATTTTATGTGCATCGGGAAACAGGGTGCACGCCAGCTAAAACACCGCGGGTATAAAGTTGTGGCCGACGAAAATGAGTTGTTCGATGCACTGACTTTTGAGAATGTTTCGAGAGTTGCTGAAGAGTGCATGAAATCGTTTGCCGACAAACATTACGACCGCATTGAGTTGGTGTACAACCAGTTTAAAAATGCCGCCGTACAGGTGCAGGCTGCCGAGCAGTTTCTACCGGTTGAAATAGAAGAAGACAACGACGATGGTAATTACAATTTTATTTACGAACCATCGAAAGAGCACATTATACGGGAACTGATTCCGCGTTCCTTAAAAATTCAGTTTTACAAAGCTTTGCTTGATTCGAATGCTGCCGAGCACGGCGCCCGAATGACAGCAATGCATCAGGCAACCGATAATGCCACTGATCTTATCGGTTCGCTTACGCTTGAATACAACAAAGCACGCCAGGCAGCCATTACAGGAGAAATCCTGGAAATTGTAAGCGGCGCCGAAGCATTAAACGGATAAATCGTTTTTATAAAAATATTGGAAAACCGTTCTTTGAAAAAGGAACGGTTTTTTTATGAAAAAAAATCAAAATGATGCAATTTAATAACCCCTCCTGACTTTCCCAAAGGGGAGGAAATATCCCCTTCGGGGGATTATAGGGGGTCAGAACAAATTTGTTAATCAGAGCCGTGAAACTTCTTATCTTGCGTGTATTTTACACGGTTAATCGGTTTCTTTATTTGTAAACCGGGCTCACCCACTTTTCCTTTGGAGCATATTTACTTTCAGCCGCCCAACGGATTCCGCGTTTCATAATTTCCAGCGCTTCCGTCACTTCAAAATCAGTCATCACGTGGCCCAGCGAGCTGTAAAATATACGTCCGTTACCATAGTATTTTTTCCAAACCACCGGCATCACAGACTTATCTATCCACGACGAATGTTCAGCGGTAAACTCAGTTGTAGCCAGTACTTTTACGTTCGGATCGATATGCATGTAGTACTGCTCCGAATGCATCTTAAAATCATTCATTCCTTTTGTTACCGGATCATATTTGTCGGTTATTTTCACCGAATAATCAATAACACCACCGGGATGTGATACCCATTGCCCGCCGACCATAAACTGGTATTCAGTGTTATTTCGGAACGAATCGCCTATACCTCCATGCCAGCCCGAAAAACCGGCTCCGTTTCGTACGGCTTTTAACAGTCCCTTTTCCTGCTCATTGCTTATGGTGCCTATCGTCCAGGTTTGGATAATCAGATCAACAGTGGCCATTAACTCTTCATCCAGGTAGCTATCCAGGTTGTCCGACACCGTAAGCTCTGCACCTTCAGCTTCTAACCACGGTACAAAAACCTTAACCGATTGTTCCGGTTCGTGACCACTCCAGCCACCATATATGTACAGTACTTTCTTTCCTTTCAACGAGTTTGTTTTTTGCATGTTTTTTCCGGCGTAAATTTTTGGAGTTAAAAATATTAAACCTACTGCCATTACTACACAGCTTAGTTTAAATTTTATTCTGTTTCTACTTAGCATAGTTTGATTAATTTAATATCCGCCAAAAATAAAGTAAAATGCCGGACTAAAAAACCAAATGCAGGTTAATACCTTTTAATATCAACTACTTTCTGAACAGCGGTATAACCCGGGAATTGATACCCCCTCCTATAGTTTTACGAGAAAGCAAATTTTTTTTCAGGATCACCCGAATATTAAATGTATATTTTATGATGCGTTGGAGAATGTAAAATGTGAGTACAGTACAGAATTGAAAATTTTGTGGGTCGTGGCAGATTCGAACTGCCGACCTCATGCCTGTCAAGCATGCGTTCTAAACCAACTGAACTAACGCCCCCTACCCTGTCATCCGTCAGCCGACGGACTGAACCGGCTGAGCTAATGCCTCCGGAAACGGACATAAATATAACAAAAAAGAGACATCGCTAAATGTCTCTTTCTCGTTTTATTTGCTGTATATCTCGCTTAAATAAGGAACTTGATAACAAACAATATAACCAATACAATCATTACGATTGAAAGATCTTTCAGTTTTCCGGTTAAAAGCTTCAACAGAACATAGGAAAGCATACCAAAAACAATACCCTCAGCAATACTATAAGTAAGCGGCATTGCAATTATTGTAATAAACGCCGGTATAGAGTCGGTATAATTTTCAAAATCAATTTTAAGGATTGGCGACATCATAAAGAAACCAACCAAAACTAATGCTGGTGCTGTTGCTGCTGCAGGTACCATGGTAAACAATGGGGCAAAGAACAGAGCAATAAAGAACAATACTGCAGTAGATAATGCAGTTAATCCTGTTTTACCGCCTTCGGCAACACCCGATGCACTCTCTACATAAGTAGTAACTGTACTGGTTCCGAAAATCGCACCAAAGAAAGTACCAATTGAATCGGCGAAAAGTGCTTGTTTTACGCGTGGGACTTTTCCTTCTTCATCCAACATCCCTGCTTTTGACGACACGCCAACCAGTGTTCCTACTGTATCGAACATATCTACAAAAAGGAAAGTAAACAGTACAATCAGCATATCCAACGTGAAAATCTGGCTAAATTCAAATTTCATGAAAATAGGAGACAACGATGGTGGTAAATCTACCAGATGTCCTTCGGGCATGTGAGTAACTCCAAACGGAATTCCGGCTATAGTTGCCGCAAAAATACCAATCAATAGAGCACCTTTAACTTTCAGAATCAACAAAACTGCTGTAAGCACAATTCCGAATAAAGCGATAAGTACGGCTGGAGACCCCATATCGCCTAAACCAACCAAAGTCGCATCATTATTTATTACAATACCGGAATTTTGAAGCCCGATAAACGCAATAAACAATCCGATACCAGCAGAAACTGCATGTTTCAGTGGAAGAGGAATTGCATTTACAATTAACTCGCGAATATTAAAGGCAGTAAGCAGGATAAAAATTATCCCTTCAAGAAAAACTGCAGTGAGTGCAAACTGCCAGGAATGTCCCATTCCCAAAACAACGGTGAAGGCAAAGAAGGCATTCAGTCCCATTCCCGGGGCAAGGGCAAATGGCAACCGGGCTACCAGAGCCATAACCAATGTCGCAACAAAAGCCGATAAGGCAGTTGCGGTAAAAAGCGCATGTTTATCCATTCCTGTGGCACTTAATATATCCGGGTTTACTGCCAGAATATAGGCCATCGTCATAAACGTAGTTACTCCTGCAAGTATCTCCGTTTTTACGTTTGTTTTATTCTCTTCGAGTTTGAAAAACTTGTTCAGCATTATTCAGTTATATTTTATTTAGAATGTATATTTAACTGCAACAGTTGGTTTAACAGCAAACTCGTCACCAACGAAGTTGTTGCTCAACTCTATTTCAGTACCAAACGAGAAGTTTTTACATGGGTTGTACCACAATTGAGGCTCAGTTAAGAAACGGTAGTCAGTTCCCCAGAACATTTCTTCTTTCCAGAAATCAGCAAAACCGGTGAAAGTAAATTTACCTTCAGCCATTTGTACTGTCCATACAGCTGTTAACTGAAAAGCTGCATCTTCTTTGTCTTTAATGTACTTGTAGTTGGCCTGCAAAGTCAGAATTTTAGAGAAATCAGCCGAAGCCCAGGTACGTTCCACACCAGCCAACCAGCAGTTTTCAATTGGAATCCAGGGAGCATCTTCAGGAGCTAGCTTCATTGTTCCGCCATTGTATTCAACACGTGGCATAAATTTCTGAGTTTCGTTCCATTTAAAAGCACGTGCAATTTCCCAGTAAGCCAACGAAATACCAT
>NZ_JBFHGM010000355.1:0-4384 GCF_041583095.1 Draconibacterium sp. | reverse complement strand
CACCAAAATAGAACTTTTTTCAATTTTTTTCAAAAAAGGGGGGTTACCTTTTTCTACTTATCAGAATATATTAGTGAATGTGTGTTTAAAAGTTTAACGAATTAATTTATTATACGATGAAAAGAGTACAGTTTGAATCAACAGAAAATACTTTCGAAGTTTTTGGTTTTGAAGTAATCAACGAAAAAGCAATGAGCGAAGTTCGTGGTGGTGGAACTCCAAATTCAAGAGATAAAGACATTTATGATTTTGATGAATAATCATTAAAAAAAGTATTTACTGTTAAGATTATAAGATATGAAAGTTATAGCAAATTTTTTCACAGAGAGCAATAGTGATTTTGAAGTATTATCTAATGACGCGATGAACGAGGTTCGCGGCGGAGGAACACCAAAATCAAGAGATAAAGATATTTACGATTTCGAAGAAGAATAAGCCTAAAAAATTTAAACAATGAAAGCTATAACTATGATATCACAATACAATTCAGACAATTTTGATTTTGAAGTTCTATCTCAAGAAGAACTAAATGAAGTTAGAGGTGGAGGAACACCAAATTCAAGAGATAAAGATATTTATGATTTTGAAGAAGAATAGCCTATATACAGAACCAATTGAGTTGTTAGTACAGGGGTTAAAACAAGGACGGTTTTAACCCTTTTTTTATGTCCTTATTTTTCCTTTCCCTCAAATAGCCTGTAATTATTATACTTACATTTTAGAGCCCCGTTAAATAAATCGATTCGTTGCGACGGTTTTAGCCCAACAAACTTTAAGCTATCTATCGAAGAGCTTAAGATCCAGGCGCTGTTTCCTGCATACTGGTGTTTTAAACGCTCTCCAATCATTGAATAAAGACCATCAAGGTCGTTTTCCTTTAGTCTCTCTCCATATGGAGGATTTGTTACTATGGTTGCGTTACTCAAATCAATATCCAGATTTTTAAAATCGGTACAGGCAAATTGTATTTTATTAAACACTAAAGCACGCCGGGCATTGGTTTGCGCATTTAGCAAATTACTTCCCGAAATATCCGAAGCATAAATTTTATGTCTGAATTCTCGTTTTTCAACCGGTTCTGTAACTTTTTCCCAAAGCAAAGGATCAAAATCATTCCAGAGTTGAAAGGCAAATTCTTTTCGGAATTTGGCAGCAGGAATGTTTTGTGCGATCATAGCCGCTTCAATGGGGATAGTGCCCGAACCACACATGGGATCCATAAAATCCGAATTTCCAAGCCAGCCAGTGAGATAGATCATTCCGGCAGCAAGGACTTCGTTTAATGGTGCGTCTCCCTGTTTTACCCGATATCCTCTTTTATGAAGAGATTCTCCCGAGCTATCAATCGATAATGTACAGTTATCCTGGAAAATATGAACATTTATAATAATATCCGGATTATCTGTGTCAACACTGGGCCGTTTTCCAAAATTCTCACGAAAATAATCGGCAATGGCATCTTTTACTTTAAGTGAAGCAAACATTGAGTTTCTGAAATCGCGTGAGTTAACAACAACACTGTTAATCACAAAATTCTGATCGACACTAAAATAGTTTTGCCACTTTATTCTTTTGCACTTTAAGTAAAACTGATCGACAGTTTTAAAATTAAAATGTTCAATCTCTTTTAAAATGCGTAAAGCCGTACGAAGGTTATAGTTCGATTTATAGATCAGTTCAAGATCTCCGTCATAAAATACGGCACGTTTCCCGCGTCGAACGTTTTTTCCGCCAATACGCTTCACTTCTTTGGCCAAAACATCTTCCAACCCGGAAAAGGTTTTAGCGATTAATTTATACTCTTTCAATGATTTGATTTTTTGTTTTTAAATACCTGCTCCGTCCATAAAAGGAATATCTCTCGGGCGTTTTTGCACTACACGAGAATTGGCCGGCAGATCGCTGGTTACCCACACATTACCTCCGATAACAGAATTTTCGCCAATTGTTACACGGCCAAGAATGGTTGCACCTGCATAAATAACTACGTTGTTTTCCAGTATCGGGTGACGAGGAATTCCTTTAATCGGGTTCCCATTATCGTCGAGCGGAAAACTTTTTGCTCCTAATGTAACTCCCTGGTATATTTTTACATTATCGCCAATAATACATGTCGATCCAATAACAACTCCCGTACCGTGGTCGATCGTAAAACTTTCGCCAATTTGAGCACGCGGATGAATATCAATTCCGGTTTCGCTGTGTGCCATTTCGGTAATAAAACGCGGGATAAGCGGAACATCCAGTTCCAGCAGTTTGTGCGCAATACGGTAATTGGTAATTGCACGGATTCCCGGATAGCTAAAAATAACTTCTCCAAAGTTCTTTGCTGCCGGGTCATTTAAAAATGTAGCTTCAACATCGGCCACTAATCTTCGTCTGATCTCCGGAAGAAACTCAATAAAGGCAACCGCTTTTTCCTGTGCAGGATTTTTATGCTTCTCAATTCGGAGTTCTGACTCATCGGTACATTCAAAACACAAGCCAGCTAAAATTTCACCGGTAAGCATTTCGAGCAATTCATCAACATAAACCCCCATATAGTGAGGAGTTATAGATGTTTTTAAAGTGGTTGTTCCAAAATAGCCGGGGAAAAGTATCTCGCGAACCAGATTAATTATTCGTTTCAGTTTTTTATTCGATGGAAGAGGTTCTCCCATCATATGTTTATGACAAACCAATTTGTACGACTCCGGGTTACTTAACTTGGAAACTGTTTCTAAAATCTTTTGGTCAACGGTATTACTTGTCATGTTGTTGAATTATATTACAAAACTAATTACAATCATTTAAGAATTGTAACATATAACGTATAAAAGAAGCTACTTGTTGAAGGTTTTTAATCTAAACTTGAGATAACTTTAATGGCAGCTTTTTTCCGCTCTTCGTAATTTCCCTTTATTGTATGAAAAGGGAAGTGGTAATTTTTCAATTCCCGGATGTAAGTCTGTTGAAGTTTTTCACGATCAGCACCACCATTTTCGCGAACAGGATCGGGTACCCAGGGCAAATCGGTATCGCATACTAAAAAAGTGTCAATACGGGTTTCTTTTATCGCCTGATCGATCCACGCAGGAACTTTCCCGTAAACAACATCCAGCCAGATTTTAGTGATCAGAAGCCAGGTATCCAGAATGATTAGTGGCGGTTCCTGCGAAAGCATTTCGTTGTATTGTTCAATTTGCTTTTTCGCTATCACAATAACATCATCGTAGGTGTACGAGCGATGTAATTGTTCTACATAACTTCTTGCAAATTCGGGCACAAAAGGCACATTGTAGTGCGTTGCCAAGGCTCTGGCAAGTGTACTTTTTCCGGTAGATTCGGCTCCGGTAATGGCAATTATTTTAGTTCTTTGCTTCAAAACTTTTCAGGTCTTTTTTCCACTCAAGATAGCCCAGAAGAGCCATAACGGTGTATACAATAAATAAAATAACAGTTGCCCACAAACCTTTATACACGTACAATCCAGCCGAAAATGCATCGATAAATATCCAAAGCAGCCAGTGTTCGATGTATTTTCGGGCAAGCATCCAGGTGGCAACAATACTTAGTGCCGTTGTAACTGAATCCATATGTGGAACATCGGAATTGGTATAATTGCTTAAAATAAAAAGGAGTAGGGCATAAAGGGCGATTGAAACCACTGCCAACTTCAACCACAGAATTTTTCGTGTGGTTTTAACTGCAACTTTTTTTTCGTTTTGTTTTTTACCCGAAAGCCAAAAATACCATCCGTAAATACTAATTACAACATAATAGGCCTGAAGTCCCATATCCGCATATAAGCGGGCATCGAAAAATACAACTACATAAAGTGCCGAAGTTAATAACCCGGTTGGCCACGTTAAAATGTGTTGTTTTATGGAAAAGAAAATGTAAACTAAACCAAGAATGGCTCCCAGTATTTCAATATAATTACCTAAGAGCCATTCCAAAACTATATCAGTCATAAAATTTAATCAACTGTATCAACTGTAACTAAGAGCGCTGCATATTTATCCTGGTTATCAAAAACCTCAAGAGCTTTTAAAATAGCATCGTCATCTTCGTTCAAAATTTTATACATGTCGTTTCTGGAGTACACATCGCGGGCGATCAAAGCTTTGAGTTCGCGCTTAAGCTCATCTTTAAGGTATGATAAACTTTCTTCGTCTTTCTCAATTCCTTCCTCAATACCACTGGCAACAATTTGCTCAATGTTCTCTTCCGAGATTTCGAATTTGTCATTGAACCTGTCAAAGTCAGGGTATTGTTTGGCCATATCTTCACGATGAAGATCAACATAATCTAAAACAAAATTGTAGGTAACCCGCTTTCTTCTCAGGTTATTAATGTAGGCATAATGCGAAGATGTGTCCATCGGAACAAAAATATCAGGCAT
>NZ_JBFHGM010000354.1:0-4463 GCF_041583095.1 Draconibacterium sp. | reverse complement strand
CTGTCTACTCTTTGGGCTAAACCAAAGAGTAGAATCCGGCTGATAAGCCAAAAGTAATCTGCTTATGGTAGGTGACTTGGCTCAATACTGAAACGTCTGGAGAGAGATTCTTTTTTTCTTCTCCACCAACTTTTCAATGTGATCCGCGATTATGACGATTCAAACGATCCTCCAAACACGATGTCTGACCTTTGTAATAGGAATCAATTCCCGGAGAATAGATAATGTAGACGTAATACTTCATAACAAAAAAGCAGCCTTGTGAGCTGCTTTTGCGGTGACGACGAGACTCGAACTCGCGACCTCCGGCGTGACAGGCCGGCATTCTAACCAACTGAACTACGCCACCAATAAATTGATGTTCTAAACTTTTTTGTCAAAAAAATAAGCGGTGACGACGAGACTCGAACTCGCGACCTCCGGCGTGACAGGCCGGCATTCTAACCAACTGAACTACGCCACCGTTTTTTTAGAACTTTTACCTTTTTTCGGGCTTGGTACCCTTTGCAAAGGTGATGCAAATATATACTTTCTTTTTTTACCTGCAATACAAAAAAATATTTTTTTGATATTTTTCATACAGCATTGAATATCAATACTATACACGACTTTTAAATTCTAAACTTTCACTAAATGATTCATATCTAGCTCCTTTTCACCACTCCACCTGTAGGCCAAAAGTGTTTTTGTACCCGCAACACACGAATCAACGCAACAAACATTGTGTTTTATTATGTGCGGTCCGCCCCCCCGGCAGTAGTGTCCGAAGAAAACAATTGGCGCATCATCGGGGTAAGGAAAGGTCTCCGGAACGATTTCAGGAGGAATAGTATACGACGGCATCGTGAACTTACTTTCAAACGAAGCTTCTTTAAATGTTTTTCCGTTCAGGTTTTCCCACCAGCGAATTCGGAACGAACGGGGCGAAACACCTTTATTATTCATCACCCTAAAATCGGGGGGTAATTTCAGGTTTACACCTTTGGTTAGTCTCCACACACTTTGTGCTTCCTCAGAACTGGCTTTCTTATATACAGTACGAAATACACGCTTTCTAATTCTGCCATCTTCATACAGTAAGTCGGCAACTTTAATGGCATCTTCGCACCAGCAGGCATGCACCACCCTTATTTCGCCTAAATCGAGATAAAGCGGTAATGTGCGCATCCACCGCAACTGTTCGTTCAGTTCCTTCGATCCCAGTGAATACTCGTTGATGGTTTTAAAAAGCGACAAAAAGTATTTACTCGGTTTTGATATAATTGATCTTCCCTGTTTGTCTTTTAGGTGGTAAATAATAGCATTGAGTTCGTGATTACCAAGCACCGCATAAGCATGGCCGTTTTCAACCATTGCTTTGATCGTACGGATTGTCTTTCTGATCTCGGGTCCGCGATTAACAAAATCGCCCACAAAAATTGCTTTTCGGTTAGGATGCGAATAACTACCATTTGTTTTCCGGTAGCCCATTTCCGTTAAAAGCTTTTTTAGCTTGGCTGCATATCCATGAACATCTCCAATAATATCGTACATAGTAGTGATTAAGTGTTGCTAAAATAAAAAATAATGTATGCAACTCATATTTTCAGACCGCTCTTTTTTTGCCGCATAAAAAAAGCCATCCGTTAGCAGACGGATGGCTTGCCGGGATTATCCCGAATTCGATATTTAATTCCCCAACGAGTGAGGTTTTAATTGTCTTTAAAGTTTAACGCTTTCGGCACGTTTAGTTACTTTACTACCAATTACGGCATAGAAGAACAGGTAAGCCAGTCCTAAGAATGGTACCCAGAACGAAGGCTGGAATCCGATTCCGTCGGCAACAGCATTCTGTACCAAAGGAAGTAATCCACCACCTACTACAAGTGTCATGAAAATACCTGAAGCAGCAGCAACATATTTACCCAAACCTTCAACAGCAAGGTTAAAGATACCACCCCACATAATTGATGTACATAAACCTACCAGAACAAGCAACATAGCGTTAATTGGAACTTGTGCGAACACAAACGACAATGAACTACCCTGTACCTGGAATACCGGCATGCTTACCACGGTTGATGTAGGCAGAAGGATAGCCAACAGCACTAAAACCATACCAACGAATGAAGCAAACGTTAACATCGTTTTACTCGACACTTTGCTACCAATTGAAGCACCGACCAATCGGCCTGCAAGCATAAGCAACCAGTAAGTACCGGCCACAGAACCTGCGGTACCTGCATCCATACCAAAAGCTGCACTTGGATCAGTTAACCAGAAAATCAGTGTTCCCGGTACACCAACTTCAACACCTACGTAGACAAAAATTCCGATAGCTCCGAAAATGAAGTGGCGGAATTGCATAGCGCCTGCCATCAAACTTTTAATTGAATCTGATGCAGCACTAACGTGAGGCTCAGGAATGTTAACTGCCATTAAAACAAAGAAAGCCAGGGCAAAAATTCCCAATGCGATGTACATCACCGGGAAAATGTCGGTAATACGTGCACTAGCAACTTGCGATCCAATTAAAATACCTACAAAGGCAGGAGTAAAAGTAGCCATTACAGAGTTGAATGAACCTCCAACCTGAATTAACTGGTTTCCCTTATTACCTTCTCCACCAAGAGTATTAAGCATTGGGTTTACAACAGTGTTTAACAAAGTCATTGAGAAACCTGATACAAATGCACCAATCAGGTAAACTGTAAATGCCATTGATTCACTTGAATGACCCGATAGGTATTGAATTCCAACACCAACAAATCCAACTGCAATGGCAATTAAAGCAGTCTTTTTATATCCAATTCGCTGAAGCAAAAGACCACCGGGAATTCCCATTACTGCATAAGCAATAAAGTTTGCGGCATTACCCAACATTCCCTGAAAGTTACTCGCACCGAATTGAGACTTAAGCACAACACCCATTGGAGCTGCAAGGTTGGTAACGAATGCAATCATACCAAACAGCAGAATCATCATGATAATAGGCACTGTGTAATTTTGTTTTTTAGCTTCCATAATAATTTTATTGATTTAAGTAATTAATAATTAATTCTTTTTAAAGTGAGTTTTAGGCAAATCACGTAACCTTTTGGCAGCACCTTCAGCAGTGATATCGCGTTGCGGGGTTCCAAGCATTTCGTAACCAACCATAAATTTTTTAACGCTTGCCGAGCGTAATAATGGCGGGTAAAAATGCATGTGTAAATGCCATTCAGGATGATCTTCTCCATCGGTTGGAGCCTGATGTAACCCGGCCGAATAGGCAAACGACGTTTCAAAAAGGTTATCGTACATTACGGTTAGCTTTTTGTAGATATCGGCCAAATCGGTTCGTTCTGCATCCGTTAACTCCAGAATATTCTGAACCGGTCGTTTACTGATAATCATTGCCTCGAAGGGCCAAACCGCCCAAAACGGAATTAATGCCACAAACGAATCATTCTGATCAAGCAAACGTTCTTTCTTTTCCAGTTCTGCATTTACATAATCGAACAACATGCTTTTTCCATGCTTCTCAAAATATGCTTTTTGTGTTTTACTTTCTTTTGCCGGTTCAGTTGGAATTCCTTTCGACGACCAGATCTGACCGTGTGGATGCGGATTTGAACAGCCCATAATGGCTCCTTTGTTCTCAAATATCTGCACATAGTTGATAGTTGGATTCTCTCCAAGTTCAGCATATTGCTCACACCACAGATCAACCACATTACGAATATCGGCAACTTCCATTTCAGGAATGGTAAGGCTGTGATCTTCGCTAAAGCAAATTACTTTACAAATGCCGCTTTCGCTTTGCGCCTGAAACAATTCGCCATCATCAATACCTCCTTCAGGGGTATCAGTAAGCAGTGCACTAAAATCGTTGGTAAATACAAAGGTTCCTTTATAATCAGGGTTAACTTTTCCTCCGGCCCTTTCGTTACCTGCGCAGAGGTAACAACTTGGATCATATTTTGGTCGTTCTTCTACAACCGGTTTTTCAACCTGTCCCTGCCAGGGGCGTTTTGCCCTGTGTGGCGACACAAGAATCCAATCGCCATTTAATGGGTTATATCTTTTATGCGGATGGTCTTCTATGTTAAAACTCATCTGATTTATTATGTCAGTTATAATTTAGGTCGAAAAACTAACTTATCCCGACTGAAGAATCGGGATAAGTCAAATATTCGGCCTCAAAGTTAAAATATCGTTTGAAATTCAGAAGAAATAAGATGCATTTTTTACAACTATCTTTCTTCCAATGATAAATAACAGTTTAGGCTTTAAACCTTACTATTTATTCTACAGATCAAGTTTTATCGATCCTTTTGCACGTATAAATAATTTGTGACACGCTCCTTCACCATAAACGTGTTCAAGCACTTTTACATACTCATCAAGTTTATCCTGTGGTACAAATGCCTGGATAGTTCCACCAAATCCACCACCATGAACACGCCATGCACCGCTGCCTTTCAGCACCATTTCGCTTAATG